>JAISOY010000098.1 GCA_031275285.1 Bacteroidales bacterium
GATAAAATAAAACTAAAAAGTAGTAATATTTCAAACGTACCGGCAATCGAAAAACGAATAAATAACTATCCATTTAAAAAGGGTGATATTTTATCAGATGCCGAAACAAAAGTGCTAAAAAGTTTTTTCAACTCCATGAATAAAAGTAAAAATAAAGTTCTTGTAATCCAGTTTTATATAGAACAAGTGGAAAAAATGGGTATAGATAGTTTTTCTAAAGAACGGTGCCTTTCTTTTTTAACATTATTTAGAGATACGTATTTTTTTATATATAGTGATAATGTTGGAAAAACAATCTCTCCCAGAATGAAATCTGGAAATGAAAGTAGTGCTTGGGGTGATTTTTGGAAAAGTTTTGGGAATGGCGTTAGAGATTTTGAATCTTGTACAGATAAATGTATGGCTGGAAAATTAAATAATGTTTTTGATGGAAATTGGATTGATATATTGGAGTTTGCTGCTGGATTTCCTGGAAATTTAGCTGTTTGGTATGCTTCATGTTCTTGGGATTGTTTATAATCCTAAGAACAAACTTATAATAATAAAGATATGAAAATAACCAATAAAGGAATAATTATTTGGGTATTAATATGTGCAATTCTTTATTTTCTTTTGAATAAAGGTATTGGCAATGTAACCCTGTATATGATAACCTCTCTTTCTTTATCTTTTTATTTCTTCCCAATAAAACCGATTTTAGAAATATTTAAATATAAAAGTATCAAACCCAAAACAATTATATTTATATTTTTATCAAATTGTGTGTTGGCTTCGGTTTTGTCTTTCACAGTCGTTAAAAGATATATTCCCGATAATGAGATTATTGACATAATTTCTTCTTTATTTTATATTTTTAATGGACTTCTCGCATATTATAATCTTTTCATTAAAGATGACAAAGATGTAGCTTTCTTGCATTTTATGTTTCTAATGTTTCGTTAAATTGTCTTTAAAAACATACCCAGGTGAAAATGGTTTCCCCCGGGTATGTTTAAATATATTGTAAATGAAGATTATCAATGTTATTATACAAACATGCCTTATAGTGTGCTTGTGTGCATGTCAAAAAGAGAAATCACCTGAAGAATTGTCCCATCGTACTATCATTGTCTACATGGCAGCCGACAACGACCTGTCATACGATGCTATAGAGGATATCGAAGAAATGAAGCAAGGCTTTTCGGGAAACACAACCAACCTGATAGTCTTTGTCGATCCTGCCAGTGCTGCGCCTTATATCCTGAAAATAGGAAGAAACGCCGAAAGCCGGGTAAAGTCCTATCCGGAATTTGTTTCAACGGATGCCGGCAATATGCAAATGGTGTTGAATGACATTATCGGCATGTACCCTGCTGAAAGCTACGGGCTGGTATTGTGGTCGCACGGTACATCCTGGCTTCCAGCGGGCAGTACGCTGAAATCATTCGGGGAAGATAACGGCAGGCAGATTAATGTCAGCGAACTTGCAGAAATATTGCCGATACGATTCGATTTTATCTTTTTTGACGCCTGCCTGATGGGCGCTGTCGAGGTCGCCTATGGATTGAGGAACCGGGCCGATTTTATTGTTGCTTCATCCACAGAGATAGTGTATACGGGGTTTCCGTACGATAAAATTATCCCGGAAATAACAAAGCCGGTTCCGGATCTTATTACGGCAGCCACGGCATATATTGATTTCTACAGGCAATTACCCGGAGCATACAGTTCTGCTACAGTAACGGTTATTGATACAAAAGAACTGGAAAATCTGGCATATGCAACTAACCGTTTAATTGCCGGACAAAAGTTCGACATGTCTACTTTTGACCGGACATCCGTACAACGTTTAGATGTATACGGAGAGCAGTATGTTTTTGATTTTCTTGATTTTTTGGACAAGGCTTTTTCGGATATGGACAAAAGCGACTTGTCGGAACAACTTGCCAAAACCATACTGTACAAAGACAATACCGCCCGGTTTATCGACAGCTATGCTATAACCACATATTGTGGTCTGAGTTGTTACATTCCCCATCCTGTCCGGAACGATCTGAATGATTCCTATAAAAATATGGAATGGTATACAGCCGCAGGGTTAAATCAAATTTTTTAAAAACGATGCGTTACATCATTATTATTATTCCCATTTTCTTTTTATTCTCCTGTACCTCGGGCTATTCTCCGGAGATAGAATATGTCCTGCAACAGGCCGGCAGTAACAGGCCTGAACTGGAACGTGTACTGAAGCATTACGGCAGAAACCCTGCCGACAGCTTGAAACTGAAGGCAGCCGGGTTTCTGATCGCTAATATGCCGGGCAAATACTCGGAGTATTACGATGCGCCATGGAACGATGTGGCCACGGTGATGTTGCGGTGGACCAGTTCATCGGACAAAAGATTGGTAATGGATACTTACCAAATGGACGAACCGGTGATCGAACACGACTTAACGCATATTTCGGCAGAATATCTGATCAACAACATTGAACTTGCCTTTATGGTGTGGCGGGAAATGCCATGGGGAAAAAATATCCCGTTCGATATTTTTTGTGAAGAAATACTGCCCTATCGAGTGAGTACCGAACCATTAGAAAACTGGCGTGAAAAAGTACTTGCCAGTTTTGCAGATTTTTACAGAACATTCGGCGAAGACACGTCCATCACTGTTGTTGAGGCATGCAACAGAGTGAATGACCGACTGCCCCGCTTTAGGATGGATAATGATTTTCCGCCTATGAATTACACACAATTGATGGCTACCACGCGAAGCACCTGTGACGGAATGTCCGCTTTAACGATTTTTGTGATGCGTGGATTGGGTATTCCCGTCACTTATGATTTTACGCCCAAATATGTCGAATTAAAGGCAGGCCACTCGTGGAACAGTGTGTACGACAGTGCTGTTCACGTGTCTTTTATGGGAACACAATCAAATCCCGGTGAACCGCATCAGGGTACGGATTTTCATATCGCTAAAATATATCGCCATGTATATGCCAATCAGAAGAATGTAACCACAGATGCTGTAAACATTCCGCCATTACTGAAGGATGTAAATGGCATGATTGATGTAACCGCAGAATATGGGAAAAGTGCAGATATACGGGTTCCATTACTGAACAGTCATTTGAACAAAACAGGATATGCTTTTTTGGCTATCCTTCAGGGGGATGTGTGGCATCCTGTTGGTTGGGGCGTGGTTACCGGCGATTCCATCCAATTTCTATCCGCAGGTAAAAATATTTACTATCTTCCTGTTTATTACAACAATGGTGTGCAATCTCCGGCTTCGTATCCCTTTCTATTGAACGAAGACGGCAGTTGCCGGTTTATCAAGCCCGATGCAGAGAAATTAACAATACCTTTCAACGGACCGCACATCCTATCTGCGGCTGCTTCCTATACCCTGAAAAGTACAGACTTCGACAAAGGCGGTCTGGGCGTTTCATATTACGACACAACGCCGCAAACCACCGGCGACACTATTTACCGGAGCACCGGCGGTGATAGTGATTTTCAGGGTGTTGATATTCTACCCGATGGGAAAAGCATCGGATATAATGCTGCAGGCGAATGGATGTTCTATACGGTAGAAGTGCAGGATGCGGGAAACTACATTATAGAGACGGAAGTAGCGGTAAATGGACAGGGCATCATTCATTTTGAAGTGGATGGCGTTGTGATGAAGCCGGTTACTTATGGATCTACCGGTGGTTATGGTTCATGGCGATGGTTTCTTCTGTCCCAGCCTCTTACGTTAACTGAAGGTGCGCATAAGATAAAATTCTGTATTGATGCTGCAAATTTCGATTACAGGAATTTTAGATTCACGTATCAAAAAGAGAGGAAGTGGGAAACCAAGCCATTTAATGGTCCGCATATCCTCTCTGCCACTACTCCGTGCATATTGAAAAGTGTGGATTTTGACAAAGGCGGTCAGGGTAATGCCTATTACGACACAACACCGACAGCCAATCACAATGTCAGTTATCGGATAGATGGCGGCGACAGCAATAGTCCGGACGTTGATATTCAATCCGATCTGTTAGGCATCGGATACATTGCCTCTGACGAATGGTTGATATATACGCTGGAAGTACAGGATGCCGGGGAGTATCTCATATCGGCAGAAGTAGCCTGTACCGGTGCAAGCGTTTGTCATATTGAATTGAACGGTATTAATGTAACCGGTCCGGTATCCATACCACAAACAGGGGGATGGGCTATCTGGAACTGGTTTGACATACAACATCCTGTAAGACTTAGTGAAGGTACGCATCAGATAAGATTCTATTTTGGTACGCCTGTCTCTATGAATCTAAGGAACCTGAAATTCACGTATCAATAATAAAGGGGTTTGGTATCACAAGGCGGATTGGATTCAAATACAGGGCAAAAAAATATAAAAATATATTATAAAAAATAACAAATCATAATTAACCTGAAGGAGAAAAAGTGGTAACGGAAATCGTTTTTCGGCGCAACCCGTACCACACATACTCCTTTCTAAAAAGAAAAAATAACGGCAAAGACAAGAAATAAATGTTGCGGACACATGGTTGTACCACCTGCCGTGGCGGCAATCATTTACAAGCTTTATTATTGCAGGCTTGCCAAGCCGATGCAGAAATGATTGAAGAGGTTTAGTATCTAATTTTAAAACAATAAAATTTATGTTGCAGTTCAGTAATTCAAGTAAAATAATGGAGCCTGAATCCATTAAAAAAAATGTAATGAGCAGAAAATTAAGCATTATTATATCTATAATAGTGATTGCAATTGCAGGGGTGTTGGTCGGATGTCAGAAAGAGACAGAAACGGAAGGCCACGTTGAAGTAAGAAAAATAGATTATTCTAACCTTGATCAGTCTGTACGGCTGAAAAGTGGTAGTGAAGACGAGTCTAATAATAAAGTCTTAGTTGGAACGTATTCTATATCTTCTGGTAATCCATTGCAAACCATTGTCTTACGGGAGGTCGGCACTTACGAACTTCAGTTTTACTCAGATGGATATAGTGCCACAGCCAATGCATCTATGAAATTACCCGATAGCCCACCATTTAATATGTCTAATACATGGACGGGTGGGTCTGCGCCCCGTACCCCAGATGCATATATATTGACAGCATTCAGTCAAAATTCCGCTTTTACTGTTGAATATAGTTCTGGTGCTGCAGGTATTGTGTACCTTTATCGTTGTAAGTAACAGTTTATTATACAAATAAGTTGCTGCCCTCAGAAGGAGATAAATATGAACAAAACAGTTATTCATATCTCTCACTCTTCCGGGGACAGTTTCTTTTCAGCACAAGAATGAAGGCTAAAGTTATTCATAACAAATCAAATGATATTAAAAATGAACCGAGTAAAAATATTATTCATCGCTGTATTGATGCTTCCGGCTTTGGTGTACGGAGAGATGAAAGGCGTTGACGGAGTGATAACCATGACCACTCGTACTTCAATTGTGCGGGTTGGATTGAATGGTTCAGGAACTGCAACCATTGATTGGGGTGATGGGTCGAAAAAGGAGACGGTGAAAATAGCATCTGTCGTATACAATGAGCATCATTATTCCGGCACACGACCCCGAACGATTACAATAACCGGAGGAAACATAACGGATTTATATTGTCAGGATGATCAATTAACCGCATTAGATGTGAGTCGAAATACGTCACTGGCAAAATTGATATGCAACGATAATCAATTAACTGTATTGGATATAAGCCGAAATACGGCGCTGACAGAATTGAATTGCAGTAGTAATCGATTAACCACATTGGATGTGAGCCAAAATATGGCGCTGATAATATTGTGGTGCAGTAAGAATCAGTTAACTGCATTAGATGCGAGCCAAAATACGGCGTTGACCAGATTACGGTGCAGCGGTAATCGATTAACCGAATTGAATGTAAGCCATAGCGCTGCATTGAAATATCTTGATTGCTCGTATACCCAATTAGCCGAATTGGATGTAAGCCGGAATACTGCACTGACCGAATTATGGTGTGACCATACCCTGTTAACCACATTGGATGTGAGCCAAAATACGGCGCTGGAGTGTCTGGAATGCTCGTATACCCGATTAACAGAATTGGATGTAAGCCGAAATACTGCACTGACCAAATTATGGTGTGACTACACCCGGTTATCCGCATTGGATGTAAGTAACAACACGGTGCTGGAAAGCTTGTGGTGTACCAACAACCAATTTACAGCCGATGCATTGAATAATCTGTTTGATACACTGCACGACAATGTGATTACATATGAAGGAAAAAAAGGAATAAAGGGCATTTTTATTCTGGATAATCCCGGTTCGGCAGATTGTGACTCCAGTATCGTCACTGCAAAAGGTTGGAAGCTAGTGGAGAAAGGGATCAGGGCGAAAAAAATCAGTAATTATGGTGAAAAAAATCAGTAATAGATATGAAATCTTTATTGAAGCCTTTTTGTAAATGAGGGTCAATTTAAAAAAGTACTATATGTTGCTAAAGTAATAACACCAAAAAGTGCAGATTTTCAGGAAGGAATTATACCTGAAATTATTGGAGCGGATAGAATACATATCCCTTGCCAAAGTGTTGTCAGAGATAAGGAGCGACTAGTAATCGAGTTGTTTCTGGTGAAAGATGGAATAAATGATTTTGATCATGTTATTGAGGTATCAATAGATCGGGGAAATCATGTTCTTGATATTGGAGATAATTAAGTAGACTCAAAAATGAAAATTGAAGAGTTCATTGATATTACATTTATGTGATGTTAAATGTACTGCAAAGTTTTGCTAAAGTGTAAAAGCGGTTGACTTTCCACAATAAAAAGCCAGATAATGATCACATTATCTGGCTTTTATGGGTGTAAGAGAAACTATTGGTTTCTTAATTTCTCTTTATGCTTGGTTACTTGCCTGTTAAGCGTTTCCACACTTTTATTCACAGCTTCCTCAAAGGTTTTAGATTGTTTTTTTACAAAAAGATCGCTGCCAGGAATCAGTAGTCGGATCTCTGCTATTTTATTTTCGTCGTCCTGCACATTTTCCAGACGGAGAAAAACTTCAGCTCCAATGATCCCATCAAAAAACTGTCCTAATTTGCTGATTTTTTTATTGACATGGTCAATTAATTTCTGGTCGGCATCAAAATGTACCGAATTAATCTTTATATCCATAGACGTTATATTTTATGCCCGTGGATGGGCTTGTTTATATATTTTTTTTATCCGTTTCAAGCTATTATGCGTATATACTTGTGTGGCTGCAAGATTTGAATGACCCAATATTTCTTTTATCGCGTTAAGATCAGCACCGTTATCCAGGACATTAGTGGCAAAACTATGACGCAACACGTGGGGGCTTCTCTTTTTCAGCGTGGTAACACTGCCTAATTTTTTGTTTGTCAGCCGCTGCACCCAACGTTCGTATAGTGGTTTACCATTATTTAATACAAATAACAAATCTGTAGACGGAATGGTTATTCTTTTCAGGGATAGATAAGATCGTAACGTATCACAAAACGGAGGTGTAAGGGGAATGATCCGTTCTTTGTTCCGTTTGCCGAGTACTTTTATGGTCATGCCGTTAAGATCAACATCATTTTCCTTGAGATGGATCAATTCCGATAACCGGATTCCCGTCATGTAAAAAAACTCTAAAACCACCCTGTCCCGCATTTCCGGAAAATCTTCATCCGGAATGTTTTCATCCAGGATATCATCCATCTTTTCAGTGGTGACAAAAACCGGCAGATTTTTATCTGTTTTCAGCAACCCGACTTTATCCATCGGATTGATTTCCAACAGATCTTTTTTCATCAGGTATTTAAAATAAGAACGTAAAGCAGCAACTTTCCTGTTGACCGTTCGGGAAGAATCCCCCTCAGCCACCAAAGACACCACCCAACGCCGTATCAATTTGAAATCGATATCCGGACTTGAATGGTCGTTATTACGCAGGAACTCGTCAAACTGAGACAAGTCTCTGCGATATGCTGCTATTGTGTGAAGCGAATACCGTTTCTCATATTCCAGGTAATGTATATAAGATTCGGTATGCTCCATATCCCTTCACAGTGTTATTAACAAAGAATATGAGCCTTGGCTTAATCCTGTGATTGAAACATTTTTTGTACATAAACGGCATGCCTCCGTTCCTCTCTTTTTCTAACGGAAGGTTTTTCAAATGCTTGACGTGCACGTATCTCTTTAACGATACCTGTTTTTTCGAATTTCCTTTTGAATTTCTTTAGCGCTCTTTCAATGTTCTCGCCTTCTTTGATAGGGACAATGATCATAAAATAAAAAATTGTTATTGAATTACTTATAAATATATTTATGTTAAAGGCCGCAAATTTAATTATTTTCTTCCTTATCCACAAAAATAATCGGGTTTTATTTATTTGTAGGGATGAACTGCCAAAAGAATATGTATGTTTGTGATTTTAGAATGGTATAACATTTATTAAGCACTCAGTGCTATTTATTGTTTTCTTAAGTGGCATTGATCAAATGGATTACGTTCAGCAAATATGACATTAATTATTTTATATTACTTAAATATAAATACAGGATGAGTATATTGTATTATGATTGTTTTTCAGGAATAAGCGGAGACATGAACCTGGGGGCGATGATCGATCTCGGTGTAGAACCTGGATACTTATTGGAGGAGTTAAAAAAACTGAATATCGACGGGTATGAGATACGTTTCTCAGAAGACCAACGCAAAGGTATTACCGGGACCAGGGCAGATGTTATCCTGAAAGAGGACCACAAACACGGACATACGCATATTCTTCCCAATACCGGAACCATGCATCCTCATAACGGCCCAAAATATATTTTTAGCAAGTCCGGAAACCACCATGAACATCATGAACACCGTACCCTGTATGATATCGAACATATCATTAATGGTAGCGGACTATCAGGGAATGTAAGAAAAATGAGTCTGGATATTTTCAGGCTTGTTGCACAGGCTGAAAGTAAAATACATGGAAAACCGGTTGAAGAAGTGCATTTTCACGAAGTCGGGGCTGTCGACTCTATTGTCGACATAGTCGGCGCCGCTATTTGTATTGATTATCTGAAACCCGACCGGATCATATCCTCTTCTGTTGAAATGGGCGGTGGTTTTGTCAATTGTGCGCATGGGACATTTCCCGTACCTGCGCCAGCTACCCTTGAAATAATGAAGGGTAAGCCGATGAAATTAGGAGCTGTACCATTTGAGACCGCCACACCGACGGGTGTAGCGATCCTTGCTGCATTGGCCGATGAGTTTACTGATAAAATAGCTTTTACCATCAACCGTACCGGATATGGCATCGGGCATCGGGATACGGATATCCCTAACGTACTTCGTGTTTGTATCTGTGAAACGGGGAAAACAGGAGTTGAAGATGACGCGGAGATCACGGATACGCTTGTGTTGGAATGTAACATAGATGATATGAACCCGGAACGTTATTCCTATGTAATGGAGCGGCTTTTCGAGTCCGGTGCCGATGATGTATTCCTGAAGACTATCATGATGAAGAAATCCAGGCCTGCCGTATTACTTTCGGTACTTTGTCCTCCTGAAAAAATATCCATCATTGAAAATATATTGTTTACAGAAACATCGACATTGGGTATACGTTATTCCACTGTGAAAAAGAAAATGCTGGCCCGCGAAATAGAAACAATCGACACACCCTGGGGAAAGGTTCGTGTGAAAAAAGCATATTATAAGGGACAAGCGATAAGGCGGAAACCGGAATATGAGGACTGTGCCGCTATAGCACGTAATCAACAGATTAGCATTGAAAAAGTATATGATTATGTTTATCGAAAGATAGAATAATTAACACAACAGATGTTCTTTCTTTACATAAATACTTGCAAAAAAGAAGCTTTTGCACCATTTTTGCAGATATTTGTGATGAGTAAAAGAACCAGATAAAAATTTGACAAGGAAAAAAAAAATATCCGTCGTTTTTTTGATCTTATTTGTCTTTGTATGTGTAATGACAGGGATGGGGCAGGATTATGTGGTTACCGGGGAAAACCTGGTACCTAACCCTAGTTTTGAAGAAACCAGGGCTTGTCCTAAAGATGCTGATTATATCGGTGGTGTCGTTTCATGGAACCTGTTTCCCAATTTTTCTGCCGATTATTTTCATCGTTGTGCCAATGTGTATCAAACTCTTGAATATATCCGCAAGTTTCCTTATGAAGAGATCCAGAACTTTTCTGTACCGCGGAGTATGTTTGGTTATCAGGAACCCCATACAGGAGATGCCTATGCAGGGATTTCTTTTTGTTATGAGGCATTATCTGTGAAACTTACCCAACCTTTAGAAAAAGACTCATTGTACCAGGCGGAATTTTTCGTTAGCCTGTCGGATTCCAGTAATGTCGGTACCCGTTATTTTGGAATGTATTTTTCCGAAATTGCCATTCGTGCGTCAATGAATAACTTGATGCAGATTTCGAATTTTCTTCTGGACAGTCCGCCCCAGATACAAAATCCACCGGAACGTTTTCTGACTGATACGACAGATTGGGTTTCCATCAATGGGATATATAAAGCAAAAGGCGGGGAACAGTATATTGCCATCGGTGGATTTTATCCTTACCATGACAGCCTGGTGCAAACTATACGGTCTTATCGTCCACTGGCCAAAATATACCGGAGCAATGAAAAACAACTGGGTTATTATTTTGTGGATGACGTATCGGTGGTTCCATATAGAGAAGTATGGGCACCTAAAGCAGGAGAAATACATATACTGGAGAATATTTATTTTGAATTTGACAAAGCTGAGTTGCTTCCTGAATCATACCATGAATTAAATAAGTTGTTGGCATATTTAACAATACATCCGGAATACCATATCATCATTACCGGGCATACGGATAATCTTGGAACAGAAGCTTACAATCTGACCTTATCTCAGAACAGGGCAAAGGCCGTAGCTGATTATTTGAAGGTGAATGGGCTCGAAGAAGGACGGGTGGAATATGTCGGACAAGGTACCAAACAACCAATAACAGACAATGATACTGAGGAAGGACGAAGCAGGAACAGGCGGGTTGAATTTGTCCTGAAGGAAAATAACATACAAAATTGATCGAAATAAAGTGTTGTCGTTTGTATCATGAATGAAACGCCGGAAAAGTTTATAGATATCAGGGAGGTAATCCGCAAAAAGAATCCCAAACTGTTGAGGATGCTCCCCGGTTTTGTCGTTTCGTATCTTACAAGGTTGATCCATCAGGACGAGGTGAATAGGATCATTTATGATTACCGGGACCAGTATGGTTTGGATTTTGTCCGTAGTATCCTTAAAGATATGGATGTAACCTATTCGATTGAAGGGTTAGAGGACGTACCCAAAGACGGCCGTTATATATTTGTTTCCAATCACCCTCTGGGTGGTTTCGATGGCCTGGTGCTGATGGATGCCATCGGTTCTGTTTTCCCCGATATCCGTTTTATTGTTAATGATTTATTGCTGAACCTGAAAAATTTTGAACCTATATTTGTTCCTGTAAATAAACACGGGAGACAATCGGCGGATTATGCCCGGAAAATTGATGAAATTTATTCCAGCGATGCACAGATCCTTAATTTCCCGGCAGGCCTGTGCTCCAGAAGAACCAAAGGAGAGATTATCGATCCGAAATGGAACAAGAGTTTTGTTCAAAAAGCCATACAATACCAAAGGGATATTGTACCCATCTATTTTGAAGGCCGGAATTCCAATTTTTTCTATAATCTGGCCAATATCCGTAAATCACTCGGGGTAAAAGCAAACATAGAAATGACATTCCTGGTAGATGAGTTTTTTAAGCAAAAAGGCCGGCATTTACGTCTGACAGTTGGTGAAGTGATCCCATATGCTACATTCGATCCGTCAAAAAGCTATATTCAATGGGCTGATGAGTTGAAGGATAAAGTATATGCTATGCGGTGATATGATGTTTTCCTGGATAGAAACAACTCCTAGAATCCTTTTATCTGGTCGAGATACCCCTGAAGTAAAATAGTAGCGCTTAATTTATCTACATTGGCCTTATTTTCCCGGTCCTTCTTTTTCATTCCTCCCTCAATCATAGCACGGACTGCCAGTTTGGAAGTAAAGCGTTCATCCACCAGTACCACTTTCATATGCGGAAACCGCTTTGTCAGTCGGTTGATAAAAGGAGTAACATATTGGGTCATGGTGTCTGAAACACTTCCGTCAAGCATGGTCGGGCAACCTACGATAATAGTATCCACCTGCTCTCTTGACAGATAAGCAGCCAGCCAGTCCAAGATCTTTTCCGTAGATACCGTTTCCAATCCCCCGGCAATGATCTGCAACGGATCGGTAACCGCTAATCCCGTACGTTTACGTCCGTAATCGATGGCCAAAATACGTCCCATTTAATTAGATTTATTGATGGAACAAAATTACCGTTTTTGCCGGGAAAAACGATATGCTTTTAATCATTCGTAATCTTACGAATAATATTTGTCCGGTCTATTTATTTTTATGTTTGTAACTTGTTCCTAAATATCTATTTTTGCATTACATTTTTAGCAACATTATTCATGAATATATTATTGATCGGTTCCGGTGGTCGTGAACACGCTATAGCGTGGAAATTAGCACAAAGTCCTCAATTACAACATTTGTTTATTGCTCCCGGCAATGCCGGTACTTTTCAGGTAGGCAATAATGTCCCTATCGGCGTTAATGATTTTGAAGCATTGGGACAATTTGCAGTACGGGAACAAGTCAGTATGGTAGTGGTCGGTCCTGAAGAACCTTTGGTTAAAGGTGTATCGGATTACTTTTCCGGACATCCGGAATTAAAACATATTTCCGTGATCGGCCCATCGAAGCAGGGAGCACAATTAGAAGGGAGCAAGGATTTTGCCAAGGAATTTATGTCGCGTCATGGTATACCTACTGCAGCATACCGGAGTTTTGCAAAAGAACAGGAAACGGAAGCCCATGATTTTATCCGGAGTCTTTCCCCTCCTTATGTCCTGAAGGCTGACGGGTTGGCTGCCGGAAAAGGTGTAGTCATTGTTGATACACCTGAAAAGGCTTTTGCTGAATTACATGAAATGTTTTCCGGAAAATTCGGTGACGCCGGGAAAAAGGTAGTTATTGAAGAGTTTCTTTCTGGAATCGAGTTGTCCGTATTTGCCCTGACCGATGGAAATGATTATGTCATTCTTCCCGAAGCCAAAGATTACAAGCGGATAGGAGAGGGGGATACAGGTCTGAATACTGGAGGAATGGGGGCTGTTTCGCCTGTCCCGTTTGCAGATAAGGTATTTATGGACAAGGTGGAAGACCGGATTGTACGTAAAACGGTAGAGGGTCTTCGCAAGGATGGTATTCCGTACAAGGGATTTATCTTTTTTGGGCTGATCAGTGTGCAGGGAGAACCGAAAGTCATAGAATATAATGTCCGTATGGGCGATCCGGAAACAGAGGTGGTCATGCCAAGGATCGAATCAGACCTGTTGGAGTTGTTGCAGGCGGTAGCCTCGGAAAATATCGGATCAAAGACGGTCCGTGTTAGCTCACAGGCAGCCACAACAGTCATGTTGGTATCGGGAGGATATCCCGGTGACTATGAAAAAGGAAAAATCATCGAGGGATTAGGACAAACGGAAGACTGTATGGTATTTCATGCCGGTACTTCCTTAGAAAAGCAACAAGTGCTTACTTCGGGTGGAAGGGTCATTGCCGTTACCGGATTGGCGGATAATATGGAAGATGCCCTGGAAAAATCCAACCGTAATGCGGAAATTATACGTTTTGAAGGTAAAAATTACAGGAAAGACATAGGATTCGACCTGAAGAAATAAATACTTAATAAAAGATCATGCTCCGTTTTTTCCGTTCTTCAAAAACCATTGTCCTGATCGTGATCCTCCTGCTGGGAGGATTGACGTGGATATATACCTTACTTGAAGGGAAATTGGTGAATGAAAACAGGTATGGAACATTCTTGTTCCAATCTATTGACGGATGGATGGATAACCAGCCGGAACTGTCTGTTTGGTGCGGATGGATACTGAGTATGTTGGGAGCATTGATGCTGATATTTGTAAATAACCGCTTACACCTGATAGACAGGATATCATATATGCCGGCCTTGTGTTATATACTGCTGGTGGGTGGGGTTCCTTCCATACATCAGCTCAATCCGGTAATTATTGCTACTATTTTTTTGATTCTTGCATTTATACAGCTGATCATGTCTTATAGAAGTGAAAATTTATCCTATGGGTATTTTCTTGCTCCATTGTTCATTTCCGTAGCCACCTTTTTTTACCAGTATGCTTATGTTTTCATGGTGATCGTATGGTTTTCCATTCTTTTTCTACGGCCTGGCTATTGGCGTGAATGGGTTTTTTCTTTGATCGGCTTTATTTTTCCTTTCTTTTTGCTCTTTTGTTGGTATTACCTATTGGAGGATAATTATACTGCTATTTTTATTTTCCTTGAAGATATATTTTCCATTCACAGGAATATTCCTGAATTACTACCATCCACGATGATCTTTTTTGGGGTATGTACCGTCGTAGGAATTATTACTTTCGGACATCTGATGCGTTATATCGGTTCCAGGAAAATCATCATCAGGAATGGTTATTATACCCTGATTGCTATTTCCATTGTTATTCTTATTATGGTAGCTATTATTCCGGATACCCTTCCCCTGGCCTGGTACCTGCTGGCCTTTCCCTTGTCCTTTTTCCTGTCGCATTATCTGGTGAACGTTCGTTCCCTCCGGTGGGGGAATATTCTTTTATGGCTGCTTTTTGCAGGTGTGTTGACTGCCCAGCTGATATATCTCAATTAGGAATACGACTTTTTCAAATTGATTGAATTAAGGATTGTTTGTTCACTTTTGACGGATCATATTGTGATGAACTAATGAGTAACCTTTAAAATATTAACTGATGGAACTTCTCCCGACGATGAGGGTAATTATATTGACAGACAGTCTACCGGATGGAAATAATCCGGATCATTCTACTCTGGATGAACCATTCGCTATGGTAGGCAAATTGCTTTCTGTTTATACAAAAAAGCAGTTCTTAAATGTTTATAGGGATAGGTTATCAATAGTTTTAGTCCGAAGATTTGTTACTTTTGTATTTGAATAATATAGGATGCACCTTGGACAAAATTTCAAGTAAGTTTGATTTTGCCTCTCGGCTTCCACTATATTTGAATAATATAAAATACATGTCAGTCCAGTTATTGCCTTATCTTCAGTGGTCCGGCTTAAAAAAGTACCTTGTTTTTGCGGTGGTTTGTTTCCCGTTATTATTTTCGGGATGTACCTTGTTCGAAAATATAGAATTACGTACCATCACAGATGTTACTTACCGGGAATTCAGAGATATGGTTTTACGGCTGGAAGTAGAAGCCGTGATCAGCAATCCTAACCGTTTTGCAGTAAAAGTAAAAGAAGCAAATATGCATTTGATGCTTAATGACCAGGTGATAGGTACTATCACCCAAATGGAACAAATTGCCCTGAAAGGAAGAACGACCAAAGACTATACTTTTCATATTGCTATCCAAATGAATGATTTTCAGACCAACCTTAATGCTTTGTATCGTCTTTTGATGAACGATACCAAAAAACTCAGTTTATCCGGAACATTAAAAGTAAAATCATTCTTCTACCATAAATCAATTTCTATTGATAAAGTCACTTTTCAATGATCTGGAATTCACAGGTAATTAAACTTTAATATCATGCCATCATTCTATTTTTCTATTGACAGAACGCTCATGCCCCAGGAAGAACTTTTAAGAGTGGAAGGTGACCGTAAAAGTTTATTGATAGGGGTACCTAAAGAATCCGATTCCTGTGAAAACAGGATCGTCCTGACTCCGGAAACCGTAGGTCTGTTGACGCAACATGGACACCATGTGCTGGTGGAAAGGAATGCCGGATTGGATTGTAATTATTCCGACCTTCAATACAGTGATATGGGAGCGTATATTGTCAGTCGTGAAGATGTATACCGGGCTGACATCTTGATGAAGATCACTCCTCCTTCCTTTGAAGAAATAGAATTAATGAAAGAAAAACAGTTATTGTTCTCTTTCCTTCCCATTTACCAACTGAGCGGAAAATATATCCGGATGTTGATGAACAAACAGATTACGGCCATATCCTTCGATACTATTAAAGACCGTTTCGGATGTTATCCTTTAGTCAGGATGATGAGTGAGATTGCCGGTAGTACCTCTATACAGATTGCTGCTGAATACCTCAATAAGTCGACCAATGGCAAAGGTATTTTGTTGGGTGGCGTTTCCGGTGTGAATCCGGCAGAAGTGATCATTATCGGGTCAGGTACTGCGGCTGAATTTGCTGCCCGTTCCGCATTGGGTTTGGGTGCATATGTCAGGATATTCGATAACTCAGTCCACCGGTTGCAACGTATCCAGAATAATCTGGGACAACGGCTGTATACATCCGTGATGCACCCACAGGTACTTAACAGGGCACTGACATCGGCAGATGTTCTGATCGGTGCCTGCTATATGGAAGGAAACGGTTACCATTACCTCATTAGTGAAGATATGGTGGCTACCATGAAACAGGGAACGGTCATTGTCGACCTGAGCATTAACCAGGGAGGTTGTTGCGAAACGTCTGAAATCCTTAATATAAATAATCCGATCATCGTCAAGCATGGCGTGATACACTATTGCGTACCCAATATTACTTCCCTTGTTCCCCGCACTGCTTCAATGGCCATTAGTAATATCGTTTCACGCATGGTTATTGAAATGGGACAGCAGGGTAGTGTCGTTAACTGGTTTAAGGCCGACGCAGGCCTACGTAATGGTGTTTACCTGTTCAACGGAATTCTTACGGATTCGCATATCAGCACAATGTTTGATATTCCTTGTCAGGATATCCATTTACTAATGGCTGCCTTTTAGGTAATTACGTTAAATCTTCCAATGGTGCTGTCGGTGCATGGATCTTTACCGATTCAATGCCATAATACATGGATTTTTCGGTTTCATACATTTCACTTACACCAAGAATTTTTCCATTATCGGATTTTAAGTTGAAATAATATTTACCGTTGACAGATGTTTTCTTATCGAACTGGCGGTCCGACATTGCAAAACGTTTTACTGACTGTATTCCGTCAATGCATGAAACTTTGAGCGGATAATCCTCGCTCATCAGGATGATCTGTCCGTCGTTAGCCTTCAGGTTAAACTGGAACCCTCCGTTATTTTTCTTTCTGATTTGAAATGTACCCATAATCGTTGATGTTATACACATATTAACAAACAACATCGGATTTTGTTTATTGGTTAGGCCATTTATATAAAGAAATATTAATCAGGGAAATAGGTTGAAATTGCCGTACAGGTCATTACCTGATAAAGATGTAATAAAATTCAGGAAAATATAATGGACGGAAGCGCATGTCTGATATAAGCAGGGAAAAAATGGATAATTATATATGGGGAATCTTACTATTTTTGAATAATATAGGATGCACCTCGGTAAAGTTTACGAACAAGTTCAACACTCTCCCTCGGTTTTCACTATATTTGCTAAATATAGGATGCGGTTCGGCAATTATTCGAAAGCATACTTTCTACAATTGCCCTCACCTTTCACTATATTTGTTTGATAAGGAAATGGAAATAAAATGGACAGTAAATTTACATTAAGAGAATGGAAATTATCGGATAAAGAATCACTTGCCGAAAATGCGAACAATATAAAAATCTGGAACAACGTGAGGGATTCCTTCCCTTTTCCATACACCATTGAAGACGGAGAACAATTCATAAAAATGGTAGCTGCCAAACCGAAACCTTTGACGGATTTGACAATAGAGATAAATGGAAAAGCTGTTGGTGGAATCGGAATAGTATTGAACCCGGATGTAGAAAGAATCGCTGCAGAAATAGGTTACTGGCTCGGAGAAAACTATTGGAACCGGGGAATCATGACAAACGTTGTGAAGGAAATGGTCGGTTATTCCTTTTCACATTTTTCGATCAGAAAACTTTATGCTCCTGTTTTTGAATTTAATACGGCTTCCCAAAGAGTTTTGGAAAAGGCTGGTTTTGAGAAGGAAGCGGTATTAAAACAATCAGCGATAAAGAATAATGTGGTGATAGATTTACATTATTATGTCTTGATCAAGACATAAATAATAGATAAATGGGAAATGTGGTTTTTAGGAAAAGAGCATAATTTTCAGCTGTTTTACCTAAGTATTCATAGTAATGATCGATTTTGTACCTAAACAAAAAGTATCAAAATCAGGCCTTACATTAATCTGAGCTCGACCTAAAGACAAAGGTTAATTTGCACAAAATAAGCATAATATCACTGTCTGTGTACAACTATGGCCGGGCAACTTTGCCCGTAAATAATTGCTGCAGGCGCCTTACTGGCGCTAAGCTGTTTGAGCAAAGCCGTCAGGCGGAGCGAGTTCTTAGCGTCAAGCCGTTTTTGATTCTTTTTGCGGCGTCAAAAAGAATGAAGAATCAATTACTTACGGTATTTCGATGAACATTGCTTATGTCGAACTCACGTTACATTATGTATTAACGAAATGAATGTTTTTTTTTCGGGTCAATCACCTGTTTTTATACCTGTATGATTTTGATTTTTACGCTTTATCCTTTTTATTATCCAAAGGACAAGAAATACTACTATGGCAATCTGTACTAAAAGTGCAATTATAATAATAGACATCTGGAATGGGCCTACTTTACTTAATAGAACAGCATATAAATTATTCATTGGGATAATTTTTTTGTTGACCTATCTTTCTCAAAATATATGATTTAGTTTTCATGCTTGGCTTAAATATCCTGGCGTTATATTTTTCACCACTTTTTGTTGTATAATTGATTTCTGTTTCTGTCATTTCGAATGATGCAAATTGGGAATAATATGTCTTTAAAAAAGATCCTGATTTTTTAATTCCGGTATCGGTAAAAGTTATAGAATCAAACATCCAGGTAATCCCTAATGGTATAAATCCAATTCCTATCCATTGTAGTTGAGTAAATGCACAATAATAAATTATTATTATGATTGCTGTTATTACCTCAAATAGATTAAATTTTCTTAGAATGATTTTATTTTTTTTAATAAAATACTGATACCACTTAGGAAAAAGTATTATAAATAATAATGAATAAAAAATAAAGATTGTTATTTTGGGGTTTGATAAGTATTTTTCTAGTATATAGTATATTACATAAATACCAAGACACAATAATACAAAAAGAATATTCGGAACAATTTTATCGCTCATACTTAATTTGAATATCTTTGTCTTCATTTTATATATTTTCTATTAAATGACTAATAATTCCAATATTACGACAGGAGTTTTTGCATAATTGGCTGATTGATAGGAATTATTGTTAAGATTTATTATGCATTTCTTTTTTATCTTTGTATTTAATTAATACTATTTTGAAATAAATACAAGCAAAGATATCTCCTTTTATCAGGCTAAAGTGTCAGTATATGTAAGGAATTGTAAAAGATTGTAAAGGCAGTTTAAAAATTTATTTTCTTACGTTTGCGCTTTTTCCTGCGAACAAAAAACCATATCAATAAAGCAGTTAGAATAATAACCGGGATCAAGCCAGTCGCAACGATGATCATCTTTTGGAAAGGACCGATTTTACTTAATATGACAGAGATCATGATAGTTTTAATGAATATAAATACAAAAATATAAATTTTTGCCTGTTTTTATGGAACGAAAAATAAAAGTTGTCACTATTCTTATATGTTTTGTAATTGTTTACCTAACGATGGGGCATCTTTTTGAAGTTTTTTATTTCAACCATAAAAAACGGGATACAATAAAAGAGGCCAACACCCTGATGCTTCAACAAGCATTGAATGAAGAATTAAAACATAGGTTCATTCATTTGAGTAAATCTATCATGAATGAAACCATTCCAAATGAATCAATAGAATTGATCCGACCGGATATTGCAATGATTGACAGTGTTTACAAATATTTTATGCATCTGAAGTATCCTGGGATGTCTCTTTATACTATAGTATCAGGAGGAACAGACATATCAGCCGGAGAAAATGAGATCCGGACAGAACAGTTCTCGTTGAATGACCTGTCCGGACGTGCCATCCAAGGGATTGCAATACCTCAGCCCGATAACCTTTGGGTCTTAATCACTGCCTATTTAATAGGATTTCCATGGTTTCTATTGTTGGTCTTTACATTTCTTTTTGTATTGCATATCATCTTCCGTCAACGGAAAGATAACCGCAATCTCCGGTTATACATCCGCCATACCGGACATCAGATGCGTTCGCCATTTTCCGTGCTTCAAACATCTTTGTTCCTGATAGATGAAGATACTACCAGGGATGAATTGCTTCGTTACCGGCAACTGATAGAGAGTAATATCCGTAAATTACGTCGACTGTTCGATAATCTGGAATTAGCCTCCGGGCAGGATTCCATTGATCTGAATTGTACTGAATTTGATTTAATGCCTGTTTTACTGCAAATAAAAAACGATTTTTTAATCAATCCGCCCAAAAAGGTAGAAATTTCTATCGATAATCAATTAAAGCCAACTGAAATATACGCTGACCGGTTACATATAGGTGAGGTTATTCATAATCTGATAGATAATGCCATTAAATATTCCGGTTCGGAAGCCAGGGTTGAAATTCGCCTTTTTGAGGAAGAGCATTATATCTGTATTGCCGTAAGAGATAACGGACAGGGTATTTCTACCCGGTATCAGAAAAAAGTATTTCAACGATTTTTCCGTATCAACAATTCCTCTTCGGTGAAAGGTTTTGGTTTAGGGCTAAGCTATGCCAGTAAAATTTGTGCTGCTCATGGAGGAGATATCACCTTAAACAGCAATATCGAAACGGGTTGTGAGTTTATTATTAAAATACCCTCAAAATAAAAATCATGGAACAAAACACCATATTGTTAGTGGATGACGACCTTGATTTGTGTGAGGTCGTAAAAAAATATCTGGAAAAAAACGGACTGGTTGTACATACGGTGTATAATGGGAGTGAAGCATATGACTCAATTCATGAGATACATCCTGATTTGATCATTCTTGATATTGAAATGCCAGAAATAAACGGGTTTCAACTGGCAAAGATGTTGCAGAAAGAAAACTGTAATGTACCGGTTATGTTTATATCCGGGCGTCATGATACGACATCGGCAGTTGAAGCTTTTGATTTGGGGGCTGAGGATTATATAAGAAAACCGGTTGAGCCTGTTGAATTACTGGCACGTATAAAATGCCGATTAAAAAAGAATGTTGTGCAAAATAACAGTATTTATTCTATCGGATCATATACTTTTAATAGTCTCACTCTGGAACTTTCTGATCATCAATTGAATGTCGTGGTGTTGACATCTCTTCAAGGAAAAATACTCCATTTCCTGTATCAGAATATATGTAAGACTGTCACCCGGGATGAAATTTTTGAATTTGCCTGGGGACAAAAAAACAATGATTCCCGCGCTGTTGATATGCATATTTCGAACCTAAGAAAATCATTATCTAAAGACAAAAACATCGAAATCAGGAATGATTATGCATTAGGATATAGTTTAGTTATCCGGCAATCAGATACATTAAAAGTCAAATAATATACAGTATGCTCAATGAAATCCTGTAAAACTTAAATTCAAAGACACTGTAATTCTATAAATGCAGAATGCATGACTCAATCGTCAAAATATTTTCCTGTTTTCTTCTTTTTGGTCATCGGAAAATTCCTTTTGAGATAATTTTACTTTTTCCTGATAACCATAAAAAAAGCTTTTAAATTTTAGAAGTAAAATTTAAAAGCGACTGATCTTGCGGTTTTTGCAGTTTTATTTTTGCAAATTTTTGTATTCCTGTGGGTTGTACTGGATTCGAACCAGTGACCCCTACCCTGTCAAGGTAATGCTCTAAACCAACTGAGCTAACAACCCATTATGCGATTGCAAAGGTAATACAGAGGATTTGAATACGCAAAAATATTTTGAAAATGGACTAAATAGAGATGATTTTATTGGGGTTTCAGAGGGGGGGCATGTAAACCAGAAATCACATGAATGCAACAGTTAATGTCATCTGTTACAAGTGAACAATCCGATTTTATACCCACTGTTGATACAGGAAAAGCCATATTGAACTGGTGTAATAACGATGGAAAAGTAATTGAATTTACCAATCAACCTTTAGGACAATGCGGCTATAATACCGCCTATGCAAAGACCAGCTAAGGCTGCTTTTAAGACAAATAATTTTGATACTGGATTGTCTAAAAGGATATAAAACACCTTTAATGCGGCTTCTTAGATGGGTAAAATGGATAATTAAATAAGGATTGCGCATTTACTTTTAGTTTTATTTATATAAAGTATTTGCGCAGGTTGAGAATTGTACACTTAGTTGATACGTTTATAAAAGGACTAAATGTACATTTCTTCGTAGGTGTTTTGTATATTTGACCAAAATACAAATATTGTTTTGTGATGATAATTCGATTGTTATCTTTATTAATAAATATGAGAAGGGTTTTCTTTGTTTTTATCATAAGTTTTCAGGTACTTTGTTTTGGACAGAAAAGTATTTCTGGAATTTATTATAACAGCTTTGGTGAAGAAATTGATTTTTTGAATGATTCTTCATTTATTCATACTTGGAATTTTGATTTAGCAGGCAGTTGGACAAAAGGAAAGTGGAGAGTGTCAAATGATACAATTTATTTAATGCCAATTATAATTAAAGATACTCTAACAATCAGAAATTCAGACAATAAAATTATGAGAGATTCATTAGTGTTATCTTCAGACATGATATCCAATAGAATTGAATATTTAGAATTTATAGTATCAACCCTATCTGGAGGAGGTCAAAATCGTAAGGTTCCACCTCAAAAATTATATTTCAGAAATAATAAATTATTCCAAATCAATAAGGATGGGAATCTTGATAAGAAAAAAGCAAAAGCGATATTGACACAAAAGAAATATAAAACATATTATCAGCAGTTGAAGCAATAGATAAAAACATAATTATTTTTAGTATTTATATAAGAAAGTATTTGTGTTTTTTTGAACTGTATACTTAGTCTGATATAAAGAAATGTTAACTAAATATACTTTTTCACGATATATGTGCATATTTAATATAGAAATAATCCATGAATTATATTAGTACAAAGCTGGTCTTTTGTTGACAGGTGATTTTTTAAATTATATCAATTATGAAGATAATTAGATTCTGAAATTAAAATTTCCTATTAAAAGAAAAAAGGATTAGAAAATGTAGGAGCTGTTTTGTATCTTGGCAAGGTTAAAAAATATTATCTTTTATTGTGTATTAAATTATGAAGCTTTTAGGAAAAACTTGGTTCAGAGCTATAATAAGTCTATTTGCAGGTTCATTAATTATGGAATTTATTAATCTGTCTTCAAGAGACCCTAATCAGCCTATCCCATTCGCTATGATTTTACTCATGGGATTAGTTGTTTATGGTATTCTGACCTTTCTTGTAAAGAAGCTTAATAAACCATAACAACTGCATGAACTTGTGATAGAAACGGCTTAATAATCATACATCATATTATATATTTTTGCCCTTTACTGGGTACTACATAAGTTAATTGTCTCTATTATAATATACTCCATCATATATAAATTTAAAAAAGCAGCCTGAATAATCAAGGTTATTTTTATATGCACCTGATAGTACATATAGAAATAAGACTTCTACATATCATTAACCATGAATGTGAAAAATCGATGATTGGGTTAAAAATCGTGTAAAAATTTATTTGTTAGGTTGTATATAAAAAATAAATACTATTTTTGTCTCCATAAGTAATTGAAATTAAGAATATGAATTTAATATCTATTTCTCACATTGTCAGCCTAGTCGTGGTGGTGCTCATTAGTAAGAACTGATGTGAGAATGGTGTATTAATAATATCGACAAACATATAGAAGCCCTTCTCGCATCAGGCGGGGAGGGCTTTTTTGTAAATAGTGATAAACGATCAGTTAAATATTTCAACACATAAAAATGAAAAATCCATTACGTAGTGCAGCGAGCACACATGGCCGGCGGATGGCCGGAGCGAGGAGCCTCTGGCGTGCCAATGGTATGACACCCGAACAAATGGGGAAGCCCATTATAGCTGTTGTTAATTCATTCACACAGTTTGTCCCCGGTCATGTACACCTTCATGAGATCGGGCAATTTGTAAAAAGTGAAATAGAAAAAATGGGTTGTTTTGCGGCGGAATTCAATACCATTGCGATTGATGACGGGATAGCCATGGGACATGACGGCATGCTTTATTCGTTGCCGTCCCGTGACCTGATCGCCGATAGCGTGGAATATATGTGTAATGCGCACAAGGTGGATGCCATGATCTGCATCAGTAATTGTGATAAAATCACTCCGGGAATGCAGATGGCTGCCATGCGGCTGAACATACCGGCTGTTTTTGTCTCCGGAGGCCCAATGGAAGCGGGTAAGCTCAATGATCATTTTTATGACCTGATCGATGTGATGGTAAAAGCTGCTGATGACAATGTAAGCGATAAAGATGTACAAGCCCTCGAAGTTGCGGCTTGTCCTACATGCGGTTCCTGTTCGGGAATGTTTACAGCGAACTCTATGAATTGTCTCAATGAAGCCATAGGCCTGGCATTACCGGGCAATGGTACTATTGTAGCCACCCATGCCAGACGTAAGCAGTTATTTAAGGATGCAGCCAAACTGATCGTAGATAATGCTTATAAGTATTACCGGGACGGCGATGAAAGTGTTCTTCCGCGTAGTATCGCTTCGCGTGCGGCATTTCTGAATGCCATGACTTTAGATATTGCTATGGGGGGGTCATCCAACACCATATTGCATCTGTTGGCGATAGCACAGGAAGCAGGGGTTGACTTTAAGATGGATGATATTGATGTGCTTTCGAGAAAAACGCCCTGCCTTTGTAAGGTGGCGCCTAATACCCAGAAATACCATATCCAGGATGTCAACCGGGCCGGAGGGATCATTGCGATCATGAGTGAACTGGCCAAAGGCGGACTGATTGATACTTCCGTAAACCGTGCGGACGGACTTACACTGGCAGAAGCCATCCGCCAATATGATATTTTAAGTCCGGAAGTTAAACCTGACGCTTTAACCGGCTATAAAGCCGCTCCGGCTAATCGTTTCAACCTTGAGCTGGGGTCTCAGGATACTTATTATCCTGAATTGGACAAAGACCGTACATCCGGGTGTATCCGGGATATGGCCCATGCATATAGCAAGGATGGAGGATTGGCCGTCCTGAAAGGGAATATTGCGCAGGACGGATGCGTGATAAAGACAGCAGGGGTGGATGAGAACTTATTGTATTTCAAAGGTACAGCCAGGGTCTTTGATTCTCAGGAAGCGGCCTGTGACGGGATATTGGGAGGCAAGGTAGCCGCCGGTGATGTGGTGGTGATTATATACGAAGGGCCGAAAGGAGGACCGGGGATGCAGGAAATGTTATATCCTACTTCATATATCAAGTCCCGTCATCTGGGAAAGGAATGTGCTTTGATCACCGATGGCCGTTTTTCCGTAGGAAC
>JAISOY010000099.1 GCA_031275285.1 Bacteroidales bacterium
ATGCGATAGAAAATTTTGGAAATTCCTTGCCACAGGAAAAGGTCTACCTGCATTTTGACAATACAAGTTATTACCAGGGCGATCATATCTGGTTCCAATGTTATACGGTAACATCCGGGCTAAACCGTCCGACGCAACTGAGTAAAACCCTGTATGTCGAGTTACTGAATCCAGGAGGTGAAATTATAGCAAAACAAGTTTTACCTATCCGGAATGGTCGTTGCCACGGTGATTTCCCATTGAACCACCTTCCTTTTTATTCAGGGTTTTATGAGATCCGTGCCTATACGAAGTATATGCTGAATTTTGGTGAAGAAACTATTTTTTCAAGGATCTTTCCTGTTTTCGATCAACCGCAGGAAGCAGGTAATTTTGAAGAAAAAAGTATTCAAAAATATACAGTTTACAAATATCCCCAGAAGAGGGAGTCTGTCAAGAAGGCCAAAAAAGTCAATCTGAAGTTCTATCCGGAAGGTGGTAACCTGATTGAAGGTGTTCCTTCCCATGTGGCGTTTGAGGCAACAGATGCTTACGGAAATCCACTTGAGTTATCCGGGACGGTCCTTGATAAAGGAAAAAATGAGATACTTTCTTTTGCTACGACGCACAATGGGCGGGGTGTGTTTATCTACACACCGGCAGAAAAAGGCAGCCAGGCAATAGTCAACCTGGATGATAAGAAATACCGCTTTGACCTGCCGGATCCCATACCCCAGGGATTTGTCATGCATGTCGATAACCTTTCTTCTAAAGATAGCCTGTTTGTTATGGTCCGTAGAAATGACAGGACCCCGGCAGAAGAACTGGGATTAGCTGTAATTTCCAGGGGAAATATCTTCTATTACTATCAGCTGGATCTGGAAAAAAGCAAAGTCCGTTTTGGGATCGATAAAAATGATTTACCTGCGGGAGTTTCGCAAGTCGTATTATTTGACATAGCCGGAAGGATCGTTGCCGACCGTTTGGTCTTCGCCCATAATCAGGTGGAGCAGCTAAGTATTCATGTCCGGGCAGAGAAGGAGACTTACCAGCCGTTCGAACCTGTAGAACTGAATTTTTCAATTCGGAATCAGTCAGACAAGCCGGTTTGTACGCCTTTATCCGTTTCAGTCCGTGATGGAATGGCAGAAGTGGAAGGTCGCCACACTATCCTGACTGACCTGTTGTTGATGTCGGAGATCAAGGGATATGTCCGGCACCCATCCTACTATTTCGAATCGGACGACTATGAACACCGGTCTGCGCTGGACCAATTACTCATGGTACAAGGGTGGCGCCGTTATTCATGGGAATACTGGTCGGGAACGAAACCGTTCGAATTGAAGTATCTGCCGGAGCAGGCAATTGAAGTGCATGGCAAGGTGGTTACTATAGGCAGGCGTAAACCGGTGCCGGATGTACAGGTTTCTTCTTTTCTGGCGAAAAGAGGGGAGGATGAAGCATCGGGCAATACCTATATTGACATCTTCGATACAGATAGCATGGGACGTTTTGCTTTCTTGAGCGATATCACCGGAAAGTGGAATCTGGTACTGTCTGTTACTGATAAAGGAAAAAAGAAAGATCATCAGATTGTTCTGGACCGGGTTTTCAGTCCATCACCTGCAAAGTATCAACTGGCTGAAATGCAGGTGAATGTGGTCGGATCTGACGGTACGGGAGAAGCATATGGATCTCCAGTAGATGCAGATACAACAGAAAATTTTGATTATGAGAAATTTATAAGAGCTTACGAAGATTCTTTGAAAAGGCTCAGGATGGATGAAAAAGTCCATCACATAGAAGAGGTGGTGGTAAAAGCAAAGAAGCGAAGCCGTGAGAAGGATATTTTTGACAATCGTTCCAAATCCATTGCCTATTATGATGTGGCTTCAGAGATAGATGATATCAGGGATAACGGAAAGTATATCAATAAAGATATTAATGACCTGCTGGTCAGCATGAATCCTGATTTCAGACGTAGTATTTCCAGGGGTGAGGAATACGTGACCTATAAAGGACGTGCTCCTCTGTTTGTCATTAATTATGTTCCAACAATGCGGTCATCGATATTAGATTCTATACAACATACGATACTGTCGCTGGAATCCATCAAATCTATTTATATCAATGAAGAGATAGGAATCATGAATAAATATGCCGATCCGAATATACGCGGAATAGATATTAATAAAATATATGGTTGCGTCGTTTTCATTGAAACCCATCCTGAAGGGAAGATCCCGGCAAAAGCAGGTAAGGGGGTCCGTAAGACATGGCTGGATGGGTATAGTGAAGTGAAGGAATTTTACCAGCCGGACTACTCAGCGCTTCCGAAAGAAGAAGATTACCGACGTACGCTTTATTGGAACCCGGAACTGATTCCCGATGAAGAAGGAAATGCAAAGATCCTTTTCTACAATAATAGCCGGTGTAAAAAAATGAAGGTCAGCGTGGAAACTATTTCGACAGAAGGAACAATAGGGTCGGTACATCTTTGAAGAACAAATCAGGGAATATTAATTTTCGGTTAACTGAGGGCCGATTTTCCATACAGGTAATTTTTCCTTATCTGATAGATAAGACGATCATCAGTTTTAATATTCCTTTTACCAAAAAAATATATATTTGCTTCCTGATAAGCGGGTGATCTATCTAAAAAAGCAAGACAACTTTTATTGAGTGATACAAAATTTAACTTTTAAAAAACTAGTGCAAATGTGCCATGAGTATAGCAATTTACATTTGAAAAGACGAATCTCATTATTTATGAAATGGGTAATTGTATTTTTGGCTCTGGCAATAAACATGGGCTACGCGTCTGATAACTATTCGCAATCAACTATTATATCTATTGATGTTAAGGATAAAGCTATTAAGGAAGTTTTTACTGAAACCGGGGAAAATAGTGAAGTAAGTATAATGGAAGGAACAATGGATACAGATACTATTGTAGTGGTAGGGTTTGGAAAGCAGAAGAAAACAGATTTGGTGGGTTCCATAACAACTGTTCGCATCACCGACCTGAAGAAAATATCTTCGAGCAATGTAACCACCATGTTGGCAGGAAATGTCGCCGGATTGATATCCTATCAGAGAAGTGGCGAGCCGGGGGCGGATGATGCCAGTCTTTTTATCCGGGGAGTTACCACCTTCGGCTACATCGGTAATGGCGAACCCCTGATTCTGATTGACGGGGTAGAAGCATTCAAAACAGACCTGGCCCGTATGCAGCCTGATGATATCGAAAGTATTTCAGTGATGAAAGATGCTGTATCTACGGCCGTATACGGCACGCGCGGGGCAAACGGAGTGATCTCCGTTACAACAAAGGAAGGAAAAACGGGAAGAGTAAATATTTCCGCCCGGTTTGAGAACGCGTTCAACATGCCGACAAAAAATATTGAATTTGCAGATCCCATCACTTATATGCGATTAGGTAACGAAGCGGTATTAACCAGAGACCCTTTGGGGGAGCTTCCTTATTCACAGTTTAAAATTCAAGGTACCTTAGATAAAGTAGATAAATATTTATTTCCTGCAACCGACTGGCGAAAAGAATTAATGAAAAATTATGTGACCATGCCGCGGGTCAATCTGAATATAAGGGGAGGAAAGGATGAACTCAGGTATTATCTGTCCGGCACATTTAACCAGGACAATGGGATTCTGAAAAATGACAAACGAAACTATTTCAACAATAACATTAAATTGAAAACCTGGTCATTCCGGGCAAATGTTAATCTTTCGATGACAAAAACAACGGAAGCTGCTTTAAAGATTTCAGGAACCTTTGACGATTACATAGGGCCGGTTAACGGAGGCGCCAACTTATATCGACAGATCATGCATGCCAGTCCTGTTTTATTCCCGCCTTATTACGTGTCCGACAAGGAGATTTATAAACACGAAATATTATTCGGCAATTATGGTAACGCAGAGTATATCAATCCTTATGCTGAAACCTTCAGAGGAGTTAAGAATTATTCCCAATCAAAGATAGATGGGCAGTTTGAACTGAAACAGGATTTTTCTTTCCTTACGGAAGGACTTTCACTTAAAGCTTTGTTCAATGGTTCCCGTTATAAATATTCCGATGAATCCCGTTTTTATGATCCACGTTATTATACCTTAGACGATACCTACACGCTTGTTCCCCTGCATAGTGGTGGCCCCGCTTCCTATCGAAACAGTGGTGAAACTAAGTTCACCACTGTGTATGTTCAACTGATAGCAGATTATCACCGTACATTTGCCGGGAAGCATACATTCAGCGGCATGGTGACATACCTGATGAGCAAGGATGTGATAAAACACGAATGGAATTCAGATTTTTCCCTGACCAGAAAAACTATGGGCTTATCGGGAAGAGCAACCTATTCATACCGGGGAAAATATTCCGGAGAATTTAATTTTGGATATAGCGGGAGCGAGTGCGATCATAGGGACTATCATTTCGGGTTTTTCCCTTCGGCAGGGCTGGCATGGACCATATCCAACGAAGACTTCTGGAATGTTCCCGTGGTTTCGAACCTGAAATTAAGAGCTTCATACGGACTGGCCGGCAATGATGTCATCTGCTGCGATTTCCGCAGGGCGGGATTCGTTTGGGAAACAGATCCCAATGATCTTTCCGGGGAAATTGCCCGGAAAACCAATATCGGCTTTGAACTGGGGCTTTTCGGAAAGCTGGATATGGAAGCTGATTTTTTCCACGAACACAGGACAAATATATTAATG
>JAISOY010000100.1 GCA_031275285.1 Bacteroidales bacterium
TGTGCCGCTTTTCTGCGTGAAGAGGACATATTGACGCAAGACACCAGCTCCGTATATTTCCCCATTGACCATTTCCCGTTCCAATCCTCTTAATGGTGGTGTTTCTACTTCCTGTTTGAAGAAACCTTCAAAGTTCGGTAATTTCATATTATCCAGGGATGCTATATCCAGTTTTGAAAAAAGCTTTACGGCAACATGAAGATTTTCTCCCTGGTACATTTTCGTACGGCTTGGAACAACACTCAGAAAAATATCCCGGTTATCCGTCTTTACCTGAGAATTATCTGTTTGCCCTGATTCCGTGTTTTGTTGGGATGGTTGTGTCGATGCGTTTCCTGCCACTACCTGTACCCTGACCGGCTGGGATTGATGGGTCTTTTTATCTACTGTGACCTCAACAGGTGGTATTTCATGTGTTCCTTCCTGATTGGCCTGTAACACATAATTATATGACATATTCACCGACTGAGTCACTTTTCCGTTAACAACACTTATCTGGCTGCTCTGAGACCGGTCGGGCCCACGTAAAACTGAAAAAACCGGCATTTCAGGTAATTTAGGTACGGAACTGCTGGCATTGATATTCACAGACATCTGAAATGCCTCTCCTACCCTGACTATACGGGGACATTCAACAGTCACACTTACATTCTGCGCCTGTGAATGTATTGTAAAGAGTATAAAAAATACAGATAAAAAACACCTCATTTTATTTAAATTATCGTATTCAAATACAAAGTAACAATAAAAACCAACACTACCAATTCTTTTCAATCTTCCCACGATGCCCGGCCCGTTCTTTTTTCTGAAGCTTTTCCTGTAATTCTTTTTCTTCCTGGGCTATAGCATCCAACATCCGTTGGGCATCTTCAGGAGAAATTTGTTGCTCCTTCTGTCCCTGCTCATTTTTTTGCTGGTCCTGTTGTTGCTGATCTTTTTGCTGATCCTGATTCTTCTGGTCCTGCTGATCTTGTTCGTCTTTATCTTGATCCTGCTGGTCTTTTTGTTGATCCTGTTGGTCTTTATTTTGATCCTGCTTGTCTTTGTCCTGATTTTGATCTTTCTGATCATCCTGGTTCTGTTGTTCCTGCTGCTTCAACAGATTCATGGCATACGACAGGTTATATTTGGTATCCATATCTTTGGGATCGTTACGTAACGCCTGTTTGTAAGCGTCAATACTTTCCTTTAGTTTTTGTTGCTGCAACAAAGAGTTTCCCAGATTATGATAAGCACGGGATTTATCTTTCTTATCCGTCATTTCAGCAGCTGCTATCTCAAATTGCTTTCCCGCCTCATCATATTTCTGTTGACGGTATAATGCATCGCCCAGATTAAAAGCAGCCTGATGGGATTTTTCATCAGCTATCAATGCTTTCCGGTATGCTGTCTCGGCATCAACCGATTGACCTGCTTCGTATAACTTGTTTCCGGCACGCATTTCCTTACGATAATCTGGTGTTTTTCCGTTGGCTTTCAATTGGAGCGTATCTTCCGTTTGAGCCCAGACTGAAATGACCACAAAACTAAAGAGACATATAATACTAAAAATTCTTTTCATATGTATATAATTTATTCTTAATAGTCATATGGAACCCTCATTTATAAACTCATGCTCTTTGGCAAAGCATTGTTCATGAGGGTTTCATACTGATCAATTAAATAATCTAAATCTGTTTTTCCGGTTAGATATCAATAATTCTATCAATAAAAATACCAAAGCAACACCAAAAGGCCACTGAAACATTTCTGCAAAATCGGTATATATTTTCGCTTCATATTCGGCTTTTTCCAGTTTACTGATCTCTTCATATACATTATTGAGCCCCATATTGGCAGAAGTGGCACGCACATAAATTCCCTTACCTGCCATGGCCACTTCCTGAAGGGTCTTTTCGTCCAGCTTTGTCATCACCACATTGCCGGAACGATCTTTAATGAAATCCCTTTGCCCTGAACTTGTTTTCACCGGAATAGGTGTACCTTGTGTAGAACCGACACCGATCGTATATACATTGATGCCCCGTTCCAATGCATTTTTTGCTGCCTGAACCGGGTTATCTTCATGGTTTTCACCATCTGTGATCACTACTATCGCTTTGCCTGCATCACTGGTCGGCGAAAAGGAATTTGCGGCAAGATTAATGGCTGTCCCGATAGCTGTACCCTGTACCGGAACAATATCCGGAGAAATAGTGGACAAAAACATTTTGGCAGATACATAATCTGTAGTAATAGGCAACTGGGTATAAGCCTCACCTGCAAACACGATCAACCCTATTTTATTCTCGCCTAATCTGTCTATCAACCGTGATACTGCCTGTTTGGCCCGTTCAAGCCGGTTAGGCTGGATATCTTCCGCCATCATACTGTTGGATACATCCAACGCAATAATGATATCGGATCCATTACGTTTCTGTTCCTGAAGTTTGGTACCGAACTTAGGCCCGGCTGCCCCAATAACAAAAAAACAAAAAGCAATCATCAACAGGATGAATTTCAATAAAGGTTTTTTGGTGGATGCATCGGGCGTCAAACGATTGACCAATTCCACTTCACCAAAACGTCGTATCCTTTTTTTCCGTGCATAGGAAGTCCATATGAACAGAAAAGTAAACAACAATACCAGTGTCAGTGCATATAAATATTCTGGATGTGAAAACTGGAACATAACGTATATAATTACGAATGATAAATGACGAATTTGAATGGAAAAAGAAGATAAAGAGCATTCCGGAAGAAGCTACCCGAACCCACTTTCTGACTTAATGAATATTCCGACATTTTGACTTATTTATTAAGTGATTAAGGTAAATTACGTATTACGGTATAACGTAATAAAATCTCCAGTATCAAAATAGCCAGAGCTATAAGAGCGAAACGAAGATATTCCTCGGTCTTCTTATGGTGCTCCTGTACACTGATCTTCGACTTCTCCAACTGATCTATTTCTTCGTAAATAGATTTCAATTGGTTACTGTCTGTAGCGCGGAAGTAAAGACCCCCGGTCATGTCTGCGATCTGTTTGAGCAGATCTTCATCGATCTCGGTCTGCATATCCTGATAACGGATCCCAAAAGCTGTCTGTACCGGATAAGGAGCTGTACCACGTGTCCCGATACCAACCGTATATACCCTGACACCAAACGTCTTTGCAATTTCAGCAGCCGTAACCGGATCTATCGATCCCCGGTTGTTGACTCCGTCGGTAAGCAGGATCACGACCTTACTAATGGCATCACTGTCCTTAATACGATTAACAGCCGTGGCCAATCCCATCCCTATAGCAGTTCCATCTTCGATCATACCACTATGTACATTATTGAACAAATTGATCAATGCCGTATGGTCTGTAGTCAACGGGCATTGTGTAAAACTCTCGCCGCTGAATATGACCAATCCCATGCGGTCATTCGGGCGTCCTGAAATAAATTGTATGGCCAATCTTTTGGCTTCTTCCAGGCGGTCAGGCTTAAAATCCTGTGCCAGCATACTACCGGAAATATCCAGTGATATCATAATATCTATCCCCTCTGTTGTTTCGCTTTTCCATTGATTGCTTGACTGGGGACGTGCAAGAATTAAAATGAGCAACGCTAAAACCAACATCCGCAAGGCAAATAAAACATGCCGTAAATAAGGACGTAGGGTACGCACCCCTTTCAATCCTTCAACAGATGAGATCTGCATATACGGGTTTAACTTATTTTGCCTCCATATATACCAACCTATGGCTAGGAACCAGATAATAAAAAGCCAGAAAAACTGGGGATTAGCAAAAGTGTAATTCATATCTTATTCCTGATTTTTTAATTCTTCTGTTTCATCTTGGGTATTTTCCTGTTCCTTGGTCGACTCTTCGTCTTTATCTTGTTGCCCATCTTCCGGAGGAGCTTCTATTTTTGTATGGTTAACAAATAAATAAGCATCCAGCATGGAAGTCTCATTTTCATTAGGCATCGGCTCCATTTTGGCAAACTTTACCAGATCGGACAGCATAAATAACTGGCGTAAGCGATCAACCAGGTTATTATCTTCAAAACCAGCTCCGGACAGCCCCGATAATATTTCATCACTGGTCATTTCCATCGCAGAAACAGCAAAACGTCCTTCAATATATGTACGTACAATATCGGATAACCGGGTATAATATTCTTTGATACGGTTATTTTGCCATAATTTTTCAGTGCGTAACAGATCCAAATCCCGTAAAGCGATTACATGAGGCGGCTCAACCGGTTTAGGCGCACTGAAAATAGGTTGGTTATTCTTTCTACAAATAAAGACATATATAATAAACCCGATCAAAGCCAAAGCCAGCAATATCAATCCAATACGCACCAACCAGGGCCAGATATCCTGCCAACCGATGGGCACCTGATATATCGGTTTGATATCTGCAATATGCTGTGTAGTATCCAACGGCATAGTCAACACATCCAGATATAAGGAACGGGTTGAAACCGTATCGGTGAGTTCCTCATCAACAAAGGGAAAACGAAGAGGAGGTATCTCATGACGGCCGCTATCGAAACTGGTAACCAGAATATCCTGCATATAACGGGTCAGATCACCGGATATTTTAACCGAATCGACAGGAAGCACTTCGACAATTTCAATATCTGAAGTCAGTTGATCGGTCCATACTGGAAATTGTACCTGTACATTGTTTTTCTTCTCCAGCTCTATCCTCAGTTTTACCTGGTCCCCGATCAATACGTAAGTACTGTCAAACTGCGCATTGACCTGTATGGATTGCGCCTGCACATTGACCGACACTCCTATAAAAAAACATACAATGATAAAATACCTGATCATTCTTATTTTATTCAACGTTAACCTCATGTCTATTACATTTTCACCCTGTTAAGCGAAAGAGCACGAATCATCCACCGGGGCAACGGCTTGTAGGGATTTCGTTTCTCCAGATTCAGATACAAGTTCCATTTTTTGACCAAAGGTATCTTCTTGGTTTCTACAAACTCGATCAATGTCCCATCCGGGTCTTCTGTATAACTCCAATGTCCGGCAGCCTCCCCCATTTTAAATGCGTCATCACTTTCCACTGTAAACGGAAACCCTTTGCGGGCACATTCTTCTTTTAAAGCCGCCATTCCATGAATGTCAAAACAAAGATGGATGAACCCGATATCCCCCCAATACCTTCCTTCAAATATTTTCCGGGGCGATGCTGACTGTACCTGAATCAATTCTATCTGGCTCCGTCCGAGTAAAGCGGCCATGCTACCCCTTCTTTCCGCACTATGGGTCAATAAAACCCGCCGGATCTTCCGGTCGCCACCTTTCAGGCCTGCCAGATCAGGAAATTCTTTCGTCAGGTCATAGATTACCATATCATAACCCAGGATCTCCTTATAAAAAGTGAGGGACCGCTCCATATCCGACACTCCGATCATACACCCGTAAACTCCTCCGGTAGTATATCGTTTCAGCGGCTTGAACCATTCATACGATTCGATTACCTGTATCTTATTCCCGAAAAGATCCTCCATAAAAAAAAACGGTTGGTCATCCGGATTCAACTGAATATCACTAAGCACTTTTGCTCCTTTTTTGATGACGGATTGGCGGGCTTCATGAATATTTTTTGCTTTGACTTTTACCGCAAAAATGCCCAGATCGCCTAATGCAGGTTCCTCGGCAGGTGATTCGGGTATCCGGTCCATGAACTGCCATATCTCATAACAACTGCCACCCTGTATGTTGGCAGCGAGTATGGCTCTTTTTTTGTGAGGATTTCCACCCATATAGGGAGCCATATAAGTGGCCACATTATTATCATCAAAGATCTTAATATCCGATCCCAATACTTTCCCGTACCAATGAAAACCTTCCACAGCATTGGGTACCCCCACTCCTATCTGTTGAATACCGTATATTATTTTTTCCATATTATTACCTGAATTACCGTTGTTTGAACAATTTCATCAGCGGCTTTACGTAATCTTCATCGGTCCGGATAAATGTATTATCAATGCCACTGCGGCGGAATGTCTCGTCCAGTGACATTTGTATATTTTTCCAGTGCTCCTCGTATTGCCTGCGAACCTTACTACTGGATGTATCTGTCCATATCATCTGCCCTGTTTCGGCATCACGGAATTGCACCAACCCTATAGAGGGCATATCCGCTTCGTGCATATCGTAGATGCGTAGTGCTACCACATCATGTTTTCGTGAAGCGATCTTTAAAGCATGGTCGAAAGACGGACTGACAAAATCAGAGATCACAAAAGCCGTACTGCGTTTTTTTATGGCATTGGTCAGGTATTGTAACGCGACTGACACATCTGTCCGTGTATGTTCAGGTTCAAATTCGATCAACTCACGGATCACACGCAATATGTGTTGACGTCCCTTCTTGGGTGGAATGAATTTCTCTACTTTATCGGAGAATAAGATAACACCCACCTTATCATTATTTTGTGTGGCCGAAAATGCCAATACTGCAGATAATTCAGCCATCAGGTTCTTTTTGAACTGAAGAGAAGTCCCGAATTCACGTGAACCGCTGACATCCACCAGCAACATCAAGGTCAGCTCGCGCTCCTCCTCAAATACCTTTACATATGGATGATCGAAACGTGCCGTTACATTCCAGTCAATGTTACGGATATCGTCGCCATATTGGTATTCCCGTACCTCGCTGAATGCCATCCCACGGCCTTTAAATGCACTGTGGTATTCCCCCGCAAAAATATGCCGTGACAATCCGCGTGTTTTTATTTCAATTTTCCTGACCCGTTTTAATAAATCAGTGGCTTCCATATTCAATCATTAATTATTGACGATCCTAAAATCGACGAACTATCTATTTCAAACGATTAAGAACCTATGTCTAAGGCACTTCTACAACGTTCATGATCTCGGTGATGATGTCCACCGATGTCATATTTTCTGCTTCTGCTTCATAGGATAAGCCGATACGATGACGCAGCACATCATAACATACAGCACGTACGTCTTCAGGAATGACATAACCGCGGCGTTTGATAAATGCATACGTTTTCGCTGCTTTTGCCAGGTTGATGCTGGCACGCGGCGATGCCCCGTAAGTAATCATCGGTTTCAACTTGTCCAGGTTGAACTGATCCGGATAACGGGTAGCAAATACGAGATCCAGGATATAACGTTCGATCTTCTCATCCATGTATACTTCTTTAACGATCTCCCTTGCCTTTATAATGTCTTCGGGTTTAAGTATCGTACTGGCCGTAGGGAAGACTTGTCCCAGGTTTTCACGGATGATCTGTTGTTCCTCGGTCTTGGTCGGATAGTCGATCACTACCTTGAGCATAAAACGGTCTACCTGGGCCTCCGGAAGAGGATAGGTTCCCTCCTGCTCTATTGGATTTTGGGTGGCAAGGACCAGGAACGGACGATCCAGGGGATAAGTTTGACCTCCTATGGTCACCTGCTTTTCCTGCATGGCTTCAAGCAAAGCACTTTGTACTTTGGCCGGGGAGCGGTTGATCTCATCTGCCAGAATAAAGTTGGCAAAAATAGGTCCTTTCCTGACGGCAAATTCCTCTTTCTTCTGGCTATAGATCATGGTACCCAGCAAGTCGGCCGGCAATAAGTCCGGAGTAAACTGTATACGACTGAATTTAGCATCAATGGTCGTAGCAAGGGTATTGATTGCCAGCGTCTTTGCCAGACCAGGCAACCCTTCCAAAAGGATATGGCCGTCAGACAACAACCCCAATAACAGACTCTCTATCAAATGTTTCTGCCCAACTATCACCTTATTCATCTCTATGTTGATCAGGTCGACAAAAGCGCTTTCTTTCTGGATACGTTCGTTCAATTCCTTGATATTTGCTGCTTCATTCATATGTTTATATTATAATAAGTGTATATAACATGTTTTACATCAAAGTTCCGGTTTTTCTTGCTATTTGCAAATCGAATGCAAAAATAAGATGTTATGTGTATTAAAAAAAGTTAATTAATCTTTAAAAATACAAAAAGTTATATTTTTTTTCAAACATAAAGATTTGTATTTGAGTGAAAAAAGAAAAAATAACAGATATTTTTATAAAAACAGTACTTTGTTATGCATAGTACTAAAATTATTTTATATCTTTGCATAAAATATTAGATCACTATTTTATTTAAAATTTCACATCATGAAAAGAGTCATTACCGTACATGTTGCCAACACTGTATTTCAGATCGAAGAAGATGCTTATACCTATCTGAACAACGTGATGAATAACCAGTGGAAAAAAGAAGAATTGGAAATGCAGGTTTCCGAACGCCTACAACAGAAATTATCCGGGAATAAGGAAGTCATTACATACCCGGATGTGGTAGATATCCTTTACCAAATGGGATTCTCAGCTGCCGATAGCCAGCCGGTAAGCCAACCTCCCAGAAAATTATACCGGCAAACCCAGAATAAAATGATCGGAGGGGTATGCACGGGTTTGGGCGAATATTTTGACGTGGATCCGGTAGCCATCCGCATCATTTTCCTAATCGCTTTCTTTTTAGGATCAATG
>JAISOY010000101.1 GCA_031275285.1 Bacteroidales bacterium
ACAGGGCTGCCAATATCACGGATATGATAATGGCTGTGGAGAATAAAGGATGTTGGCGTGCTAAAGATAAAAATGCATGGGTACAGCTTCAATGGAAAAACCCCCAATGGATCGGCAAAATAGTGATATACAATTTTCCTGCAGAAGAAGGCCGCGTATCCAAAGGTCTGTTGAAATTCAGCGACGGTAGCAGCATCGAAGTGGAATTGCCCGGAGACGGAACGGCAAAAGCGGTTGAATTTACGGAGCGGCAAACCGGTTATGTGCGCTTCGAAATATTGGAAGGTGGAAAAAATCCCGGTCTCTCCGAAATCGAAGTTTTTCCGTCGGGCCGTCAGTATCCCGATCCGGTTTCGTGGGTCGACCCGTATATTGAAACTAATCGCGGGCGTTTTTTCTTTTTCATTACAGGCTCGCGGCCTTTCGGGCTGGTCAGTGCAGCGCCGATGACCATTAACTGGAACAACGGCGGCGGCGGTTATGCCCATCGATCGACAGATATCTTGGGATTTCCCCAAATCCATTCGTGGACTATTTCGGGAATTAACCTGATGCCCACATTGGCCGGTGTCGACCCGACGAAAGGAGAACAACTCTGGAAATCGGATTTTAAACACGATGATGAAATAGTCCAGCCCGGATACCATCGGGTTTACCTGAATAAATACCATACCTGGGTAGAACAGACCTCAACCGACAGGGTCAGCTTTTATCGTTTTACCTATACAAAAGATGCTGCTGCCCAGATACTGCTGAGCCTGGGCGGGCATCTCGGCAACAGTCGCATGGCTAATGCGGAAGTGGTGAAAATCAGCGATACGGAATTTGAAGGTTCCGTGAGTTCGGTAGACAGGGCTTACAATGTCGGTCCGGTTGATGTCAAACTCTTTTTTGTGGTACAGTTCGACAAGTCATACCATACGTTGAATGGCTGGGAAGAAACGGAATTCCGGAAAAATATAGCATCAATGAGAAGCGACAGCCTTGGCGGCATTGCTCCTTGCTTCGACATGAAAGCCGGAGAGCAGTTGAAGATGAAGATCGCTGTTTCTTATACGAATGTCGAAAATGCACGGAAGAACCTGCAGGCAGAATGTACTTCATGGGATTTCGACCGGATGGTTGCCGAAAGCCGCAATACATGGAATGAATGGCTGGACCGCATTGAAGTGGAAGGCGGCAGGCCCGATCAACGGATAAAATTTTATACGGATTTATGGCATGTTCTGCTCGGACGCCAGAAGATAAGCGACGTATCGGGCGATTATCCCGACAGGACGGAAGGCCCCCGGCATGGAATTCACGGATATTTAACCGATGCGGTTTTCAAGATTAAAAATTCGAAAAAGCATGCCATGTACAATTCCGATGCTTTCTGGCTTACACAATGGAACCTGAATGTGCTTTGGGGTTTGGCCTGGCCCGAAATACAAGACGAGATGGCTTCTTCCATGGTTGCTTATGCCAACAACGGAGGATTACTTCCCCGAGGGCCTGCCGGAGGAGGCTATACCTACATTATGACCGGTTGTCCTTCAACCAATCTTATTGTCAGCGCCTATATGAAAAATATCCTGACCCGGACCGATCTTGAAAACGCTTTCCAGATGATCAGGAAAAACCATCATCCCGGGGGAATGATGGGAGGAGGCGTTTATTTTGCAGATGATCTTCGTTTTTATATCGAAAAAGGATGGTGGCCCAATAATGCCGGGATTAATATTGAGGCTGCTTTCCAGGATTGGGCGGTAGCGCAGATGGCGAAAAAACTCAATAAGGAAGACGATTACCAGTATTTTATGAAACGTTCGGCTTCATGGAAGAGTTGTTACGAACCGAACCACAAACTGTTGTTTCCCAAGAATCATGAAGGTAAATATACACATACCGATCCGTTGGAAGCATGGGGGTATGTCGAAGCAAATGCATGGCAGGCAACCTGGGGTGTTTCGCATGATATACCCGGACTGGCAAAACTGATGGGCGGAAATGCGGAGCTGTGCAAAAAGTTAAATGAAGCATTCGAGCGCTCAAGGGAAAGTGATTTTGTGTATAGTTACAGCAAAGGCTATGTGAGTTATGCCAATCAACCGGGTTGCTCCAACGCACATGTTTTCAACTATGCAAATGCTCCGTGGCTTACCCAGTATTGGGTACGTAGGGTTAATGAACAGGCTTATGGCGGAGTTACACCCGATCTGGGTTACGGCGGACATGATGAAGATCAGGGACAAATGGGTGGTGTCAGTGCACTGATGTCAATAGGCTTGTTCAGTATCATCGGTACAGAATCGTTAACACCTTACTACGAAATTACTTCTCCGGTATTCGATAAGATAACGATCCGTTTGAACAATGAATATTATAAAGGAAAAAAATTTGTGATCAAAACATATAATAATTCGGATGAAAACTGTTATATTCAAAAAGCGCAGCTAAACGGCAAACCATTAAATAACTTTTGGTTCACACATGAGCAGTTTGCTGCAGGCGGTGAACTGGAATTATGGTTAGGCAACGAACCGGATAAAGAATGGGGAGTGGAAACGTTCCCGCCAGTGAATTTAAAGACAGAATAAAATAAATAAGCACTCAGTGCTATTTGTTGTTTCTTTAAGTCGCATTGATCAAATGGATTACGTTCAGAAAATATAATATTAATTGTTTCATATTTCTTAAATACAATGTTTGTACGAAAGTTTATCATACTTGTTTCTTTATTGAATATATGGGTAGCCTCTAATGCCCAGCAAAGAAAACGTCCTGTTGATTATGTGGATGTGATGATAGGCATGTCCAATTCGCGGTGGATGTTGTTTCCCGGGCCCACCATGCCTTTCGGTATGGTGAAGTTGAGCCCCGACAATCAGGACGACGTGTGGATGGGCGGTTATGAATACACCAACAATATGATAAGTGGATTCAGCCATATACACGAATGGACGATGGGTGGTTTGTCCATGATGCCTGTCAATGGCGATTTGAAACTAAGCCCCGGTCGGGTTTCCGATCCTTTCAAGGGAGCAAATTCAGGATACCATTCCCGTATCATCAAAGAGAAGGAAACAGCAAAGCCGGGATATTATTCAGCTTTTTTGTTCGATTATGGTATTACAGCGGAACTTACAACAACCGACAGGTGCGGTTTTCAGCGGTATACATATCCTGAAGATAGCACATCACGTGTTATGATAAATCTGAAATTTCCCACCGAATGGGATTACAGCTTTGACGTTCACGATGCTGAAATTAAGAAAGTAAGCAGCACGGAAATAGAAGGTTATGTCCAATCTCAATCAGGACCGTGGTCGCGGTTCAATGAATATACGCTGCATTTTGTGATCCGCTTCAGTAAACCGTTCAAATCGTTGAATGGTTTTGAAAACGGCAATATACAACCGGATTGCAGCGGCATAAGGGGTAAGGATAATGTCGGCGCATTTGTAGCGTTCAACACGTCGGATGGGGAACAGATACTTGTCCAGTCGGGAATTTCGTTCGTCAGTATCGATAATGCACGGTTGAACCTGGATAAAGAGCTCGCCCCCTTTAACTGGAATTTTGACGCTGTAGTTGAAAATGCACAGGCTGTCTGGAACAATCTGTTATCCAAAATTCAGATTGAAGGTAAGAACGAAACAGATAAAATTAAGTTTTACACCAATCTGTATCGTTCGTACAGTGCGCGTACCATGATGGAAGATGTCAACGGCGAATACCGCGATGCCTGCGAAAACGTAGCAAAAGTTGCAGCAACGCAGCGACATATGTATAGTGGCGATGCTTTCTGGAACACTTTCTGGAATTGCAACGGTTTGTGGTCGCTGATTACGCCCGGTGTAATGAACGACATGGTGCATACACAGATCGAGATGTACGAACGTACGGGCTGGACATGTAAAGGTCCTGCAGGGATCGAATACTCTGCTATAATGGAAGGCTCCCATGAACTGGCTTTGATGGCGGCTGCTTACCAGAAAGGAATCCGCAATTTCGATGCGGAAAAAGCATATCAGGCCATGAAACATACCATGACTGCCGAAGGAGTGAACCATCCCTGCGGAGGTTTTGCAGGAAATCCTAATTTGAATACTTATGTGGAACTGGGATTTATGCCTTATGAGAAAGATGTGATTTCGAAAACACTGGATTATGCCTATGATGATTATTGTGTGGCGCAAATGGCCAAAGCGCTCGGCAAAAAGAAAGATTACGAATATTTTCTCAAACGTTCGCAGAATTACCGGAACTGTTTCGATCCGGCAACGAAATACGTTCGCCAGCGTCATGCCGACGGGAGCTGGAAAGATAACTTCGACCGTTTTTCAGCCGGGGGATTCATAGAGGGGAATTCCTGGCAATATTCATGGTACGTGCCGCACGATATTCCGGGTTTAGTGAAATATATCGGCGCCGATGAATTCAACAAGCGTTTGACCACAGGATTCGAAAAATCGGAGAAGCACAGGTTTGCAGCACATGTCTTCGACCACACCGGCGGACAATCGGCCGAATATTATATCAACCATGGGAATGAGATCAATATGCAGGCGGCATTTTTGTTCAATTTTTCGGGTAAACCATGGTTAACGCAAAAATATTCACGCGCCATAATGGACAAATATTACGGACATACACCGCTGCAAGGCTGGGAAGGCGATGAAGACCAGGGACAGATGGGCGCCTGGTTTGTAATGAGCGCCATGGGCTTTTTCGAAATGGATGGCGGCGTTTCCGTCGATCCGATGGTGGAAATTACTTCTCCTCTCTTCGATAAAATTACCATCCGGCTGGATGCTGATTACTATTCCGGAAAAACGTTTATTATTGAAGCCATCAATAATTCGCCGGAGAATAAATATATTCAGTCTGCACATCTCAATGGAAAACCGCTACGTGAACCCCGTATTTATTTCAAAGACATTACAAATGGAGGAAAACTGGTCTTTGAGATGGGTGCAGAGCCCAAAACAGATTGGAATGCAAAGATATCCCAGCAGATAGGCAAAACCAAAGGGAATAAACCATATAAACTGAGGGTGGCTTCATATAATATCCGTTTCGACACACCCAATGACGGAGCTAATGCCTGGCCGAACAGGAAAGATGCTGTTAAGTCGTTGATCAAATACCACGACATTGACATTGCAGGTACACAGGAAGGATTGTACCCGATGTTACAGGAGTTATGCGAACATTCCGGGTATGCTTACTTCGGTGCCGGACTTCAGGATGGTAAACGGGACGGACAATATTCTGCTATTGTTTACAAAAAAGACAAGTTTTCGGTTCTTGATTCGGGAAATTTCTGGTTAAGCGAAACGCCGGATAAACCAAGTAAAGGTTGGGATGCCGGATTTAACAGGGTTTGTTCTTGGATAAAATTCAAAGATAACGAAACGAAAAATGAGTTTTATTTTTTTAATGTACATTTAGACCATCAGGGCGTTATTGCGCGCCATGAATCGGTAAAGCTTATGATTCAAAAAATAAATGAAATAGCTGAAGATTGCCAGGTTATATGTACCGGTGACTTCAATTCCACACCTGAAACGGAACAAATCGGCGCTTTTTCGGGTTTTTTGAATGATGCCAGAAATGCTTCAAAACAGCCACCTTACGGGCCGGAAGGAACATTTACCAATCAATTCTCAAACCCGGTTTCCAACCGGATCGATTATGTATTTGTCAGCAAACATTTTGATGTAAATAAATATGCCGTATTAACCGATTACAGGGAAATACCCTACTATCCGTCAGATCATTTACCTGTTGTCGCAGATATAATCTCTAAATAAAATCATCATGAAAAGAATAGCTATCTATTTGGTATTAATCTTCTTGTTCGTTTTAAAAGGATTTTCTCAGTCCATGCCTGTTTTCTGGCAGATCGGGCAAAAAGATAAAAGTGCGGAAGAATTTGCCCTTGGACCATATAATTATGCTGCATTTCCCGAAAAATTCGGAAAAGGAGCTGTAGTATATGAAGTGGGGAAAAATAAACCCGCAACCGATTTTCCTTTTATTTTGCCCGGTCCTCAGGATGTTTGGGCTGGAAGCACTCCAAAGCAGATGGTTATCCGGTTTGGCATAAAGGATATATCTGCTCCGTGCAGGGCACGCCTGGAACTGAATTTTGTGGAAACGCATCCTTCGGCGCCTTTACTGGATATTATGGTGAACGGATATAAAGTGGAAATGCGGGCGCCGGCCGGTAACGACCAGCAGTATTTCAATAACCGGAGGGTAAATCCTGTCGCTTTGTCAACCGTAGTCGATATTCCCGACCATGTATTGAAAAAAGGTAACAACCTGATTGTAATACGCTCAAAATCGGGAAGCTGGGCGGTATTCGATAATATCAGCCTGCTCACTGCTTATCAATTGGAACCGGGGAAACTAACCGATGGAATTAACATGTTTGGTGCGGAAGTTAAGCCGGGATTAATTTATGGTGAAAACCGGGAACTTCGCCAACCGGTTGTTCTCCAGATTGCCAACTGGGGGAAACCACAAAAAGCAAATATCGTCATTGATGGGAAAAATTATGAGCAAATAACACTCAATAGCGGTGTTAATTCCATTGAAACCAGTGTAGCGGAAGCAAAGAAGGAAACAAATATCGAAATAGCGTTATCCGTAAAATCAAAAATAGCAGGACAACTTACAGTTAAAGCATATCCTGTGAAAAAGTGGACAGTTTACCTGGTTCAGCATACCCATACCGATATCGGTTATACCAAACCCCAGACAGAAATACTGGCCGAACATATCCGGTATATCGACTATGCTGTGGAATACTGTGAACTTACGGAAAATTATCCTGATGATTCAAAATTCAGATGGACCTGTGAAGCTTCCTGGGCTGTCAGGGAGTATCTGAAAAACCGCCCGGAGGAACAAATCGGGAAATTTCTGAAATACGTCAAAAACGGACAGATTGAAGTCACCGGTATGTTTTTCAACATGTCTGAAATTGTAGATGAAAATTCATTCAAAACCTTTCTGGAACCTATCGGGGAATTTAAGCAATTGGGGATTCCCGTGGTAACGGCCATGCAAAATGATGTGAACGGCATTGCATGGTGTTTGGCCGACTATATGCCGGATCTCGGCATCAAATACTTTTCGATGGGTGAAAACGGACATCGTGCGCTTATCCCGTTCGACAGGCCAACATTGTATAAATGGGAATCGCCGTCCGGGAAACAGGTTTATTCGTTCCGTTCCGACCATTATATGACGGCTAATGGCTGGGGTATCGACAAAGTTGGTTATGAAGCCATGGCGCCGAATGTTTTCCGGTATCTTGACAACCTTGATGCAAAAGGATACCCGTTTGATGCGGTCTCCGTACAGTATTCGGGATATCATACCGATAACTCTCCACCTTCGATGAAAGAATGTGATGTAATTCGCGACTGGAACAATAAATATGCAACACCCAAGCTGCGGAGTGCCGTTTTTCATGAATTCATGGATTATGTGACAGCTAAATATGATGATCAGTTGCCGGTATATCGTGTTGCTTATCCCGACTGGTGGACGGATGGTTTTGGTTCGGCAGCGCGCGAAACAGGAGCTTCCAGGAAAACACATTCCGATATGATCACCATCCAGGGGTTGCTCTCGATGGCTGCAATGAAAGGACAGTCGTTACCTTCGCATATTTATGATAAAATACAACACATACACGAAAATCTTTTGTTTTATGATGAACATACTTATGGGGCTGCCGAAAGTATTTGGGATCCAACATGTGACAACAGCCAGGTACAATGGGCCGAAAAAGCTTCGTATGCCTGGGAAGCGCTAAAAAACGCCCAGATCATGTATGAAACTTCCATAGGTTTGTTGCAACCGTTCATTCAGCGCGGTGAGCATCCGACCGTAACATTCTACAATACATTGAACTGGAATCGCTCGGGAATGGTGGAATTATATATCGACCATGAAATCATACCCCATAACCGCGCATTCAAAATTATAGATGAAACCGGTATGGAATTAAAAACCCAGCCATTACGTTCGCGGAACGAAGGAACATATTATGATATTTATGCCGAAAATATCCCGCCGATGGGATACAAAACATTCCGCATCATAGTTGATAAAAATAACCGTCAGGCATTACCTGCCTCATCAATGGTTGATGATCAGGTGGAGAATGATTATTTCAGCATAAAATTTGATCCGCAAACCGGCAGTATAAAAAGTTTATTCGATAAAAAATTACAGTTGGAAATGGTTGATTCCCAATCGCCATGGCAACTGGGGGCCTTTGTATATGAAACCTTGGGGAACCGCCAGCAAATGGAACGCTATACATTGACCGATTACCAACGTAACGGTTTGACGGATATCCGTATCAATGCAGGTGTTAACGGACCCATTTATCAAACTGTTCAGATACAAGGTAAATCGAATT
>JAISOY010000102.1 GCA_031275285.1 Bacteroidales bacterium
CCATATTCAGTGGGTGGGATGTATTCAGAAGCCAGTTTCCATTACAGACAATCATTAATCCACGTATGGTAAATGATGAGATAAACTCATTGATAAACCTGGCCGAATTAAGTGGGAAAGAATATCTGGAAAGATGGGAAATAATGAACTCTTATTCCGGTTGTATGATCGGTAACCCGGCAGTTTCCGTGATCCTGGATGCATACCGGAAAAATATCCGAGAATGGGATAAAGATATGGCCCTGGAATATTGCTTGAATACCGTCAATAAATTTGGAAACGGGGATTTAGGATATACGCCGAACTCCATATCTCATACCCTTGAGTATGCATACTCGGACTGGTGTGTGGGTGAATTTGCCGGATTGTTAAATAAGAAAGATCTTGCAGAGGCCTATCTCCGGAAATCCCTAAACTATCATAACATATGGAATGACTCTATTCAATGGTTTGTAGGAAGGAAAAAAGAAGGAAAGTTTGGGGAATGGAGAGGAGAAACCAGTCATGATTTATATTGTGTTGAATCGAATCCGTTGCAGCAGGGATGGTTTGTTCCTCATGATATCTATGGATTTATCGATTTGCTGGGGTACCGGAAATTTATAAATAAACTTACAGCATTCTTTGATCATACTCCGGATGATTTTCTCTGGAATGATTACTACAATCATCCGAACGAGCCCGTACACCATGTACCGTTTATGTTTGCCTATACCGGAAATGCATGGCTCACTCAAAAATGGACACGTAAAATATGTTCGGGAGCATACGGAACAGATGTGATGGGACTTTGCGGCAACGAAGACGTAGGACAGATGAGCGCCTGGTACATTTTGGCAGCTATGGGGTTACATCCGGTGAATCCCGGAGATAACATATACATTCTGACCTCTCCGGTATTCGAGGAGATAAATATACAATTGGATCCGGACTTTTATACGGGAAAAAGGTTTTCGATTAAAGCCCTCAACAATAGTCCGGAAAATGTTTATATCCAACAGGCAACGTTAAATGGCGCACCTCTGGACAGGGCCTGGATCACTCATGATGAACTGGCAAAAGGAGGACAACTGGAATTTGTCATGGGACCTGCCCCCAACTATGAATTCGGGAAAGAAAACCTGCCCCCTTCATACGGGAAAAATAAATGGTCCGTAGATTGATCATCTTTACCATGGCTTGCACGCGTTTTTCCTAAAATCCACATTCATGTAAAACAAGTAGAGAACGTTGATTGGAACCGGGCTTACGGGTTCATTGAAAGTAATATGTAATTACTTATGTGAGGGCTTCGTCGTTCCGCTCTAAAATAGCTTTTTGGACAACCCTGTCCGGGTAGTGGTATGAACATATTGCAGGCCTTAATTATGCGCTGATATAAGGTGGTGTATTAAAACGAAAAAATATATTTTAAAGACGAATTTTATCCAATCTTAAATATTGAACTTTGAATCATGAACTTTCATGTATTCGTTTTCAGGGTTTATATTTTCGTTTTGAAGCCGAAGGTGAGTGTTTAATTCATCCTTCTTATTACTTTTGGGTAGCTATTATAGATGATCACGATATATTAAGCCATTAACATTAAAAGAAAACAACCCATGAAAATAAAGTATCTTTTTACAGCCATTGCAGCATTGTATATTTCTTCTTTTTGTCCGGTAGTAACGGCTCAGGATTGGCCCCAGTTCCTTGGTCCCGACAGGGATAGCAAGTCACCCCAGAAAGGTTTGTTAAGAAGCTGGCCTGAAAGCGGCCCCGAAGTATTGTGGTCGGTCGATGTCGGCATAGGATATGGCGGTCCCGTTGTCAAAAACGGCAAAGTATACCTGCTCGACCGGGATGATGAAACGGGCGATATCATGCGGTGTTTTGATCTTAAAACAGGCGAAGAACTCTGGAAATTCAGTTACGATTCCCCGGGATCCGTATCATTTCCCGGCTCACGAAGCGTGCCGGTTGTTGATGATAATCATGTTTATTCTTGTGGTCCTTACGGCGATTTGTACTGTATCAGCATCAACACGCAAAAGCCTGTTTGGAATAAAAATGTATGGAAAGACTTTGGCGGAGAAAAAATACCGGTATGGGCAATATCACAGTGTCCTTTTATTTATGGGGATCTGCTTATTATCGCCTCGCAGGCTCCGGATGCGGGTGTAGTGGCTTATAATAAACTTACCGGCAATGTTGTCTGGAAAACCCCTAACCTTGGGAATGAGACCTATGTAAGTCCTAAAGTGCTGAAAATTCATGGGGAAGACCAAGTCGTTATGGTTACTTCATCTACGAATCGTTTCGCAAACCGCGATGCGGCACTTACACCGGGTAATGTGGTCGGTCTGGACCCTCTTACAGGAAAGATCCTATGGAAATATTCGGAATGGGACTGCCATATTTCGGTACCATGTCCGGTTGCTGCCGGGGATAATAAGCTCCTGATCGTTGGCGGTTATGAGCGCGGTGCAACCATGATACAGGTGAATAAGAAAGCCGATGGTACATTTGACACATCTGAAATCTTTACTACGCTGGAATTTGGTGACCAGACAAAACCCCCTCTTTTCCACAACGGTTACTTTTACGCAATGTTCCGTACCAATCAGAAACGTGATGGTCTTGTATGCATGGATAAGGACGGGAAAATCATGTGGAAGACCGGACGAAACCCCAATTTCGACCGCGGCAGTATGATCCTTGCCGACGGTTTACTTCTGGCGACCGATGGTCTCAAAACCCTTTACCTGATAGAACCCGACCCGACCGCTTTCAAGGAGATATCAAAAGCGGATGTCCTTTCGGAAGGAGGTGCTAATACCGAAGGAATGTCAAGGGCCGGGGGAAGCACACAAAACTGGGCTCCGATCGCTTTGGCAGACGGTAAATTGTTGGTCCGCGACCAGGCCAGAATGGTTTGCGTAAAAGTTGCCGAATAAATTGTGACGCATTGGTACGGATCATAAACTTTTTTTGCTATACACCTTAAAGTATTGCATTACTGCCTCCTCCAGTTCCTCAAACGAACAATCCAGACCCCTGTTTGAGAAACAGACAGGGGTTCCGTAATAATGCAGCTTGAGTACCATGGAGCGCTTTTTAATGTTGGACGGTTCTCGGGCAATATACTTTTCGGGATTCCGTAATTTTACGGCAATATAATTGCGTTTCTTGCTTTCCGCATCGGGGACAATTTTAATATTTGTGATATCTTCCCAACGGATCACACCATAATTGTGTCCGGTAGAAATATCGTTCATCCCTCGTTTCGAGATGAAAAAACCGATGAAATTTTCCCTGTGCAGGTTGATGATCCCATAAAGGAAAAAGAACCAACCTCCTATTCCCACAAGTCCGAACAACATTAAAAAGAATTTCCTCGGACCCGGGATAAATCCCGCACTAAAGTAAAAGGCGGCGATAACGACCAGCAGATGTAAGACCAGCATGATATGCATCCCAATTGTTTTCTGCTTTTTTATCCTGAATGTTTTTACGGGTAACTGTTCCATGTCAATTTTTGATTTTTAAAAGTTCCGGATTCAAAGCTGACCTTGAATCCGAAACCTTGAAATTATATCAGATCATTTTTTCTACGTTCAGTACAAATGCACGTAATCCCTGTTGTTCGGTCTGGTTATCGAGCTTGTGGAGCAGGTCGAGCAGTTGGTCTACTTTTCCGTCTTCCACCATGGTCCAGATAACGCCGTTCAGGGTCGGCCATGCATGATCACCATAATGTGGTTCTCCCGTATTGGAGCCCCGTCCCGCTACATTGTCCCAATGTGTGAACCCGCGTATTTTGCAGTATTCCATAACAGCGATAATGGATTCGTAATAGGCCTGATTGAATGATATGAATATTGCTTTCATTTTATTTTTACTTTATCAGATGAATGGAAAGGTGCGAAATAAAGACTGCTTTCTGGCTTTCGCTAACCTTTCGTGTTTTTTATTTTTCTACTCCCAGCTGATGGAGTATTTCAAGCTGTATGTTCTTCTGAGGGTTCCTTTTTTCACGGATCCTGGCGAATATGCAGTACACAACAGGTATCAATACCAGTGTTACCAGGGTGGATATGGAAAGTCCCCATGCCACGGTCATCCCCATTGAACGCCACATTTCAGAACCTTCACCGCGACCGAGTGCCAACGGTAACATCCCCAAAACAGTGGTGAGTGTGGTCATCAGGATCGGGCGTAGACGTGATTTTCCGCCTGTAACCACGGCTTCGGCAATGCCCATGCCTCTTTCACGACACAGTTTGATATAGTCGATCAGTACGATACCGTTCTTGACCACGATACCCATGAGGATCAACAAACCGACTAATGCCATAACCCCCAGTGATGTCCCTGTTACGGATAGTCCCAGGAATACTCCCGTGAAGGCGAATGGTATGGAGAACATGATGACAAATGGGTCGACCAATGATTCGAACTGTGCAGCCATAACAATGAATACAAGAATGATGATCAATACCAGCAAGGTGAAAAGATCGGAAAATGTATCCTGTTGGTCTTCGTAGCTACCGCCGATATTCAAGGTGATATCGGATGGGATCTCCATTTGTGAAATCTCATTTTGTGCCAGTTCTACTATTTCGCTGAGCGCTACTCCCTGGCTGGCGTTGGCGGTTACAGTCACCACACGTTCGCGGTCTTTACGTTCTATGGTAGGAGGTGTCATCCGTTCTGCCACTGTTCCCAGTTCGCGCACTGTAATCCCTTTGCCTGCCGTATTGTACACCTTGATATTTTCGATGTCTTCTACTTTTGTCCGGAATTCCGGGGCGTAACGGATACGGATATCGTATTCTTCGCCGTCTTCTCGTAGGTAAGAAGCCACGGAACCATTCACACGGTTGCGGACATAACCCGAAACGGTAGTGGCATTCAGGCCGTTCAACGCCAGCTTTTCACGATCGAAATCAATCTGTATCTCGGGGATATAGTCGCCTCGACTGATGCTCACATCGGCACATTCCGGCAGGGCTTTCATCCGTTGTGCCAGCTCGTTGGCTACGGCATCGGAAAAGCTGAAATCGAATCCGTATATGTCCACTTCCACTCCGGTTTGTCCACCCATACTGCTCGATCCACCGGCTGTTACCTGATAGGTTTTCAGTTCGGTGTATTTTTCCAGGTCTTGACGCATCAGGTCGGCTATTTCGGTTAACCCGCGTTCGCGTTCTTCTATGCTCACCAACGAAATATTATAGCTGATAATGTGTGTGCCATTATCGCTCATATTGGCAAATGTATTGTCGGAATCAGCCTGTCCCAGCGAAAAGTTGATCACATTTATTTCCGGATATTTTTCCCGGAACTCCTTATTTACCTGCATGGCGATTTCCCGTGTAATGGATTGGGTAGTTCCGACAGGCAGTTCGAGCGATACGGAAAGGCGGGCGTTATCCTGTGTCGGGAAGAATTCTGTTTTGATCGTGGGTAACAGCATCAAGCTTCCGAAGAATGCTGCAAAAGCAATAGATACAACTGATTTCCGGTGGTTTACCGACCATTTCAATAGTCTGCCGTAACCGTTTTCCAATGCTGAAAGTGCTTTTTCAATAGGAGTGAAGAATAAGATATAAAGTTTTCCTTTTTTATTATCGAGGCGCAGCATCTTCGAACTCATCATCGGTATCAACGTAATGGCTGATGTGGTGGAGATGATCATAATGATACTGACGATCCAACCCAATTGGCGGAACATTTCTCCTGCCAGCCCCGAGATCATCGTCAACGGCAGGAATACGGCCAACATGGTAAGTGTAGAGGCAATTACCGATAGCATCACTTCTTTGGTGGCGTATATGGAAGCCTGCTTCGGGCTGCTGCCCCGCTGGATGTGTGTGGTGATGTTCTCCAATACCACAATAGCGTCGTCCACCACCATTCCAATGGCCAGCGACAAAGCCGACATAGAGATGATATTCAGGGTACTGCCGGTCACAAGAAGGTAAATGAACGCGCCTATCAATGATATGGGAATAGTGATAGCGATGATAATAGTAGCACGCCAGCGTCCCAGGAAAACAAAGACGACAAGTACGACGATCAACAGGGTGAACCCGATCGTTTCGATCAGCGAGTTCATGGTGTTCAGGATGTTGGTGGAAGTATCGATCACCACCCCGATTTCGATGTCGGAAGGAAGATCTTTCTGTAACTTCGGTAAAGCTTCATGTACCTTTTGTGCAATATCTACCGAATTAGCTCCTGATTGTTTCTGTATGATAATGGTAGCTCCCCGTACTCCGTTCGTATAGGATTCCTGGGCGCGTTCCTGCACCGAATCTTCCACTTTTGCCACATCACGCAGATAGATCGCATTTCCGTTTTTACTTCCGATGACGAGGTCGAGCATTTCATCGGCAGTCACAAATTCGCTTTGCATGCGCAACGAATAGGTGTTGGTGCCGAAATCGACGGTTCCTCCAGGGGTATTCCTGTTTTCTGCCGCTATGATGGATGATATGGTCTCGATGCTGATACCATAGGATTCCAATTTATACGGGTCGCAATAGACATTGACTTCACGCTGTGCAGCACCACTGATGGAAACAGTTCCCACGCCGCTGATGCGTCCCAGGGGATTGGCTATTTTGTCGTCGAGGATCTTGTACAAAGCGTTTGTGCTTTCGTCGGCGGTTGCCGAAAGGATAAGTATCGGGATATCGTCGGCGCCGAACTTAAAAAGTATGGGATTATCGGAATCGTCGGGCAACGATGATTTCACCAGGTCAAGTTTGTCGCGTACATCGTTGGTGGCTTCGGTAATATCGATGCCGTTCTCAAATTCGAGGGAGATCACCGAAATATTTTCCTTTGACTGGGAGGTGATGTGTTTCAGGTCACTTAGGCTATTTAAAGCGTTTTCCAGCGGTTTGGTCACATTCATTTCTACGTCGCTGGCACTGGCGCCGGCATAGGTGGTCATTACCATAATGGAATTTTCTTCCATATCGGGTAGAAGGCTTACCGATAATCGTGTGTAGGAGAATACACCCAGTATCATTATCGCCACAAAAACGAGGGCTGTGGTGACAGGTTTCTTTACTGCTCCTGAAGTTATACTCATGACTCTTCTTTTTAACTGTTTTTATTTTCCGGAACGGATACTTTAGTTGTTGTAATGGCTTGCCGTAAGATTTTCCGGCGTTTCATCAACAATTTCGACGCGTGTTCCCGTATTGAGCCTGCTTTGTCCTGTTATGGCTACTATTTCTCCGTCTGTCAGGCCGTCGAGTACTTCGAATTCAGTACCGATACGTTGTCCGAGTTCTACTTTCCGGTATTCGGCAACACCATTGTTGATGACATATACATAACGGTCGGCTGAGCCGGATTGCTTGCTCACAGCCCTGTCGGGAACGATCACACGGTTTTCGCTTCCATAGTTAAAGGTCACACGGGCGAACATTCCGGGACGTACACGTTCATCGCTGTTGCTGATCTGTACTTCGACAAGGAAGGTATGTGTATCGGGATCAATGCTCGGATAAACGAGTTTAACGGTTCCTTTGAATACTTCATCGCCATACACATCCAGTTGTATTTCCACGTTCATTCCCTTTTTAACCCTGGTATATAGCGATTCGGATACACCCACGATGATCTTTACGGGACGGATCTGTTCCACAATGTAGATGGGAGCGCCCATGGAAAACATATCTCCGTTGTCATAGTTACGCTGGGTGATGATCCCGTCGATCGGACTTACCAGCGAAGTATTTTCCATCAGGTTTTCGTATGACTGCCTTGAAAGGTCGTAGGCCAGTTTCTGTTTGTCCCAGTTCGATTTTGAGGTTCCACCTACCTGGTACAGCCGGTCGACACGTTCGAATTCCTGGCGGTCATTTTCCATCTGCAGTTTGGCCTGGTTCAGGTTTACAGCATCCATATCCACCAGCTTTTGTCCTGCTTTCACATGGTCGCCGACTTCGGCATATACTTTTTTAATACGTACTGAAGTCTGAGGGGCAATGTTATTGGTTACCTCAGCCTGTACGGTGGCATTGAAAGTTCCTTTCTGGTCAATATCGCGGGCAGACACATCGACGACGCGTACTTTGATCATCTCTTCGCTGTTATCACTGTCTTCAGTGACATTTCTTCCTCCGCATGATGTCACCAGGAGCGTAACGGAGAAAACGGTTATTGTTTTTACTAAAGTTTTCATTTCTATACTTATTAAATTATTATCAATTTTTCATTCTTCATTTTTCATTTTCAACTCCTGTTCCCATTATCTTTTCAAGACTTGATTTGGCTATCAGGTAATTATAGATAGACTGGTTGAGGTTGAGACGCGCTTGCGTCATCGATAATTGAGAGTCGTTGATATCTAGCAAAGTACCTTCACCCGATTCATAACGTGTCATGGTGATCTCATACCCTTTTTCCGATTCCTTAACGCCGGCAAGCGCCGAGTGGTACTGTTTGATACAGGTAGACATCTGGTCGAACGATTGTTTGAGGCTTACCTGAAGGTTACGTTCTGTATCGGTACGTTGTAATTCCAGTTGTCCGAGATTGATTTTTGCCTGTTTGATGTCCGAATTCCTTTTACCTCCTGAGAAAATCGGGATATTCAGTGAAACTCCCACATAGGAGTATGGATCCCACCTGTAATTGCGAAATTTGAAATCGTTATTGGTAGAATTCATCATGTACGAGAACTGGGCATTCAGCGTTGGGTAATTCTGTGCTTTCTGCATTTTTTCCGTTTCTTCCAGTTGTTTGATCTGGATATCCAATTGTTTCAGGCTGCTGTTATTTTCGAGCGACAAGCCGGCAGCAAGATCTTCCGGTCCCAGTTCATGTTCAAAATCAGAAAGAGATCCTTCGCATGAAATATTAATTGCCAGGTCAAGACCCATTACGGCTTTTAGTTGCCAGTTTGCCAGTATCAGTGAATTCTGGGCGTCATACATACTGGGCTCGGCATTTTTCACACTTACGTTGGCGCGTATCAGGTCGTATTCCGCCGAAAGCCCTTCTTTGAATTTCCTTTCAATGTCGACATAGTTCCTGACGGCATTATCGTAGGCATCCTTGTAAACCCCGTATGAATCGCGGGCCAGCAATACTGTGTAATATGACTGTTTTACCTGGTCGATCAGGTCGATACGTGATGAGCGTGCTTTTTCGACCGATAGCTCTACATTCTGGGCTGAAATTTTAAGGCTTTTCCACAACGATGGCGAAACCAGAGGCATAGAAGCTGCTACACCTCCCGACCAGCTGTTGTCGCGCCCGACTTCAATTCCTTCGGACACGCCCATTCCATCCATATACATTACTTGTTTTGACAGGGTGCGCTGGTAACTTCCCGTAAGGTCCACCTGTGGGAACAGCGATGCATAGGTTCCTTTTTTTGCATATCCCTGCTTGGTGATCTCTTGGTCGGCCACCTGTACGGTCAGGTTTTCGCTCATGGCGATTTTAAGGGCGTCATCGAGCGTAAGCTTTAGGGTGTCGTCCGGTGCCTGTGCGTATATCCCTATTGCAGGGAACAATGCCGTCAATGCGACATATACGATGGTTTTCATTAATTTTCTATTTTTCATGGCTTTATGAATATATTTTTTGGTTGATATTTGCTACATGATAGATATCTGAATATTGTTGCAATTCGGCAATTCCTTTTTCTGTGCATATTCCGCGCAGAAAAGTGAAAGTAAGTGCAGGCTGATAATTGTAATTGTTTTCAAATTGGATCAGAAATATGGAACTGATGACATCATAATTCTGATCGGGAAGGAAAACTCCTGATTTTTTACCTTCCTCGAAAAGGGTACGGCACTTCTCACTGAAATGGACTTTTTTGCTTTCCAGATATTTACAGGCATCATCGTAATTGACTATATTTTTGTAAAATGCAGGACAAAATGCATGAAGGAAATTGGATATATTGAGACTGACGAGAATGAGGTGTTCCAAAGGTGAACGGGATTGTTTCTCTACTCCGTTGATTGTTTTCATCAGATGCTCTGCCGATGTTTTCACCACTTCCAATACCAGTTCTTCTTTACTTTCGAAGTTTTCATAAATGGTCCTTTTCGAAATATTCAGGCTTTTTGCAACCTGGTCCATACTGATCCCTTTTATACCATACCTGGCATAAAGGGTACTTGCTGTATTTATAATTCTGTCTTTCATTTCCATGGTTAATTTGTTTGTTACAAAGTTCAGTGGAAAACATGGAAACCGAAATGGTTTAAACTGATAATAATTTGTCCATTTTTTCAATAAATGATTGAAATAGAGATGTTTTTGTTTGTAATTGATAATAATTTGTCCATTTTTGACTATTGTCCGGTTGCAAATAATTCTATTTCTTTGTAGATATAAAAAAGCAAAATGGAAGAGTGTAAAAGAGTGAATTATTCAGACTTTCTTAAGAATCTGAAATTTACCGATGAAGAAGTTAATACCTATAATGATGAGCTGACTGTAGTAATGATGAGGAAGCTGGCTGACGAACACACCACCCGTCACCTGATGCCTTTCCAGCTTGAAGCATTTACCGTAATGTTGGTGCAGGAAGGTGAATTTAATATGACCGTGGATTACATTCCTTACCGGCTTAAAAAGAACATGATCTCCGTTATAGTCGGTATTCATGTCACCAACAGCGTATATGCTTCCGAAGATTTTAAGGGCTACCATGTAGTAGTAAACAGGGAGTTTTTCCGGAGTGTTGTTAAAGATGAAGAATTTCCCTCACCAAAGATGCTCCAATCGCAAAGATTGAATCCTGTTTCCAAACTGGATGACGATGAATTTAACCTCCTTCTGGGAATTGTTGAAAGGCTCCGGAATAATATCCGCAGGAAAGAACACCATTCTCAGCATGTTCTCGTGAGAAACGAATTAAGTAACCTGACGGCCGAAATAAGGGAAATCAAATTGCGGAAACTATCTGAAGAAACTTCTTATCGGACTCCCAATCATTACGAAGAACTGACAATGCAGTTTTTCGAGTTGGTATTTCACAATTACAAAACGGAACACGAAGTTGCTTTTTATGCCAACGAACTATGTATTACACCTGTTTATCTTTCACGAACCATAAAACAGGCAACAGGAAAAACTCCCATTAAACTTATCGGTGAAGTTATCATGAGTGAAGCAAAGATACTGCTTCGCAATCTCAACCTGTCTGTCCAGCAAATATCCGAAGAACTGAACTTCTCCGATCAGGCCTCATTCAGCAAGTTTTTTAAGAAACATACGGGTAAGTCGCCGTTAGAGTTCAGGAAAGAAGCTACCGGGCAGTAATTTTGTATATCTTCAATGTCGGATATGATGGACCATCAGGGTTATCCGGCTTTTCTTTCCGGATTTCGAACATTTGGAAGACAACCGTCGATTTGATTCCTCATATATAGAGGTTGTTTGAGCTATTGTCTATATTGCGATAATCAATCAATATTCCCTATAAATTCCGAAGAGAAAACATATTCATCATCTGATTGTTCGGCGGCTTTATTGTACAATTTTATAAAAGTAACAGGATCCCTTTCCGAATATTCTTTTGCTGTATGAAAAAGACAATAGGCATAAAAATAAGGAATATAATGATGTCCGGCATTATTCCCGAATAAACGCATTGGAGCCTGTCAGCTTAGTCGGCAAATGGTTGAAAAGAGTAGTGTTTCGGTTAAATATAAGAATGTTTACGCTTATCTTTTAAAAGGGAAAATAAAAAAATCCATTCATTTTGTTTAACATTTAAGAATAAACCCGTATATTTGCTGCGATAGACAAATACAAACTATTAAAGCAACTTACCATGAGATGCAAACGAATCAGAACTGAAAATCTGCGTAATGAAGAATGGTTTCAACTTCACACTGAATTTAAGGATGTTGTTGAACAGTATACACCCCAAGCGCTGAAAATCGAACAACCATTCAACGATTTCCTGACCTTTTATACCAATGCCGGTGAAGCATTGAAAATCATCCGTAAAAATGCTGCCACCGAGCAGATGGCTGAGGCTGATAACGCGCGAGACAGCCTGTTCCGGGGATTTGCCGATTCCGTGAAATCCTACCATAACCATTTCGACGGCACCAGACGGGAAGCTGCCGGCCGCCTGCAGATCATTCTCGACCAGTACGGGGATATTGCCCGTATGCCCTACAATCAGGAAACAACTTCCATCAATAATTTCCTGCAGGATATCTATATCAGGGCCGACGAGGTGGACATCCTGAGATTATCCGACCTGGCCAGCCAGCTGGATACAGAAAATAAGGCATTCGATGCGCTGATGAAGGATCATGATGATGAAACAGCCGTCAGTACCAGTCAGCATATGAAAGAGGTACGTGTGGAAGCCGATCGGTGCTACTGTGATGTGCTCGACCGCATCGATGCGTTGATACTCATCAACGGGGAAGAAGTTTATGCGCCGTTTGTAAAAGACCATACCGTTTGTGCGGAACAATTCGAAAATATACTGGCACAACGTAATAAGGGACGTGTAAAAAAAGGTTGAAAGGCCGGCGGAGAATCATCGTTAATCTTTCATGTGAAAAGTTGTTTTTTGGTTGTAAGGTTTCATTTTTATCGGACGCATAAAAAATAAACAGATCATTTTCCTACTGACATACTGTTGTCACCCGGTGTCATTACTTTTGTCCAAAACCACTAAAAATAAAAGAAAAATGGACCTTAGATTATTTCACATGGGAGGCATTGCAGGCCTCAGCGATGAGCAAAAAAAGACAGCAGAAGATTTTATCAATGCGCAGATGTACGGTGTTGTGGCTACCAATCACCCTGATACGGGTGCAAGGTTGTCCTGCCTCAATAATATGCCCGGGCAAACGATGGGTAAGTTATATTTCGCGACTGATTCGGCAAGCAGTAAAATTGCGAATATATTGTCTGATCCCCGCTGCGAGGTGATGTACACAGATGGTAACAGTCAGATGTTCCTGAAAGGCAAAGCCGTTGTCGTGGATGATAAAGCGCTGAAAAAAGCAAAGTGGGTAGATTATATGTATGATTACTTTAAGGAAGGACCCGACGGGGCGCAGTATTGCCTGGTAGAGTTCATCCCTGATGAGGCCCGGATCATGCTGGCGGAGGAAGCGGTTTTTGAAACCGTTACACTGGAACCTGTCTCTATTATGGGCATTGCGGTACGGACATCGAACTTAGTACAACAATCCACCAATGACATAGGAAACCTCTGGAAACGTTTCTGGGATGAGGACATTATGTCCAAGATCCCCGGTAAGACCAGCAATGTTCTCTATGCTGTTTATACCGAATACGAGGGCGATGCGATGGCACCTTATACAATGGTGATCGGTTGTCCGGTACGAAGTACGGATAATATCCCCGAAGGGATGAAGGCCGTAGTGATAGAGGGTGGCCGTTATGCCAAAACCATTGTTGAAGGTAATTTATCGGAAGGCATCATCCAACAAGGCTGGATGAAAGTATGGCAATCAAAACTTGACCGGAAATACCAGGCGGATTTTGAGTACTATAAATGCGACGGATCTGATCCCGATCACGCAGAAGTTGATATCTTTGTGGGGATCAGGTAAAATATAACAGATGAACAGGCTCGAACGGATGTCAGCCATATTGGTAAAGCTTCAATCAGCTCCGGTAGTTACCGCTCAGGAAATCGCCGGTCAGTTCGGTGTGAGCCTGCGGACCGTCTACCGCGATATCCGTTCGCTTGAAGAATCCGGAGTCCCGATTTGTGCGGAAGCAGGAACAGGCTATTCACTGGTGGATGGATTTAAGTTACCGCCGCTGATGTTCACCGCAGAGGAGGCTATCTCCTTCCTGATGGCCGAGAAGTTGGTGCTTTACCAGACAGATGCAGACACCTCCGTAGTATTTCGCAACGGCATGGACAAGATACGGGCAGTGCTCAAAACGGTGGATAAGGATTGTTTGTTCGATCTGGATCAATATATCCGCGTCCCGACCATTCACAATGCACCTCCGCCTGTTCCTTCCAATGTATTACAGCCTGTGCTCAGGAGTATACTGGAACAAAGGCAGGTGGGGATCGTTTATACTGCGGGCTATAGTCATCAGACCACCATTCGGACTGTCGAACCGCAGGGGATTTTCTTTATGGGAGGCAAATGGTATATCCTTGCATGGTGTACCCTGAGGTCGGACTATCGTACCTTTCATCTGGGAAGAGTGAGCCGGATAGAAATATTGGATACCCGTTTTTCTAAAAAACATTCGCCACTGGATCAACTGATAAAGCGAATTTATTATTCGGAACCTGAAACAGAGGTAATATTACGGACACATAGGGATGCTGTATGCGATATGGGTATGTCGAAATATTCGTTCGGGTTTTATCATGAAGAAGCGGACGGGGAATATTTCAGTCAGGTATTCCGGGTAGATTCACTCAGCCAGTTTGCCAAATGGCTGGTATCATTCGTGGATCAGGTAGAGATCATAAGCCCTGCCGGGCTGGTCGACGAAGTGAAAAAAAGAATTACTGTATTAACAAGATCGATAAAATGAAATTCAAAGATTTATCCATTACTTTTCACACAGATAAGATCAAAGAGTGTGTGGATTTTTATAGTAAATATTTTCAGACTACTGTTGCCTTTGATGCTGGGTGGTATGTAATGGTACGGCTCGGGAGCGACAATACCGTACCGATGTACCTGTCTTTCCAGGGCAGCGATGAATTGACACGCGATACTTTTGCCGGGGGCATCACATTGAACATGATGGTGGAAGATGTAGATGCATGCTATGAGCAGCTGAATCGTACCGATATAGTTTTTTTCGAAGAAATCACGGACCATGAATGGGGCGACCGGGCTTTCAGCGTAAAAGACCCGATCGGTAACCTTGTTTATATATATTCCGAACGGGAATTGGCCGACAAATATAAGGATGCCGTTAAGGAATAGGTATTCCTATATCGGGAGGCAAGACACTATATAATTGATTATTGATAATTGTTTATTGATAATTGTTTATTGTTTATTACTCCCTTTGGTCATGAAATCGCTGTCGCTAAGTTGCACATTGCATATTTTTAAGTCACTCATATTATGAATGATGAAAATGATTTTGTGCAAATATCTGTTGGAATTCATATAAAATGACCGCTTTAGTTCAGGATTAGAGTATCTTGATCAGGCAATCTGTTCTATTATCCGATGGGTTGGTTATAAACGATCTCGAACTTAATTCCATCCGGGTCTTTAAAAAATAACGCGTAATAATCCGGTCCGTGTTCTTCATAGATACGTGGCGGACTTACGATCCTGACTCCCGGTATTTCTTTTATCTTTCCGTACAGTTCGTCAATATGTTGCCTGTTGTCAGCCCTGAAAGCGATATGGTGTATTGAACCGGGTTTACGGCGATGGACAGTATCGTTCCGGAAAGCTTCACGGGGAGAGCATATCCCGAAGTCCATCTGGGGATGCAGATATTCAACTACGTATAGATCGTTTTGCGGGATGGGTACACTGATCTTGTTTTCCAGGTCATAGCCCAATATAGGCATTAACCGGTCATAAAAAGGTTCTGCGGCCTTTATATCTTTTACAGTGATCTGAATGTGGTCGATGGGTATAAGCATGGCGGTTCCGGATTTATTACAATTTTATAACGTTGATTATGCTGATCTGATTTCCGATATTTAGATGTATTTTTGAGATAAGTAATATAAAACAATTACTGTCATATTTGCTGAGCGTAATCCATTCTATCAATGCGACTTAATGAAATGATAAATAGCACTGAGTGCTTAAATATATCCATATCATTTGAAAGGTAAAAATACAAATTTGATTTTTTATTCTGTCTGTTCTGAAGCGCTGGCTTTAAAATTTGATGCTGTTGTCGGAAATGATGTATCTCATAAATTCCCGGTACACATACATGATTCCCTGTGTATAGGCCTCATTACAAAAGGACAACGGAACATGGTACTGTCGGGAGTTCCCCGGATCATCCGTCAGCAGGAAATATTTGTCATCCGCCGGTATCAGTCCCATGCCATCGATCAGATGACACCACACGATTATATCGCCATAACAGTTAAGGGAGAAAATTTAAACAACTGTGCATTTGACAATGTCATTGCATCTGATACCTGTATCGATTTATTCCTTCAATTGTTTGATGCCATAAAAGATCATGAGGTACATAAACTTTCTGGGAAATGGCTTCGCTTCTACCAGTATCTGGTCGATACACACGGCATATCATCCGGGAATTTTCCTTTTGATGAGGGTTTTATCAAAAAGACCATGGAATACATTCATGATCATTATTCATCCCAGATATCGGTAAAAGATATGGCTGCCCATGCTTGTATGAGTACTTATCATTTTTGTCGCCTGTTTAAAAAGATAACAGGCTTGTCACCTCATAATTATCTGAGACAATATCGGTTGAGTAACTCTTATAGAAGCCTGCAACAAAAAAATCCTGTTTTCGATACGGCCATTGAAACCGGATTTTATGACAGCAGCCATTTTATCAGGACTTTTCAGGCATATATGGCAGTATCTCCCAAAGAATACCAGGAATCCGTCACCCGACAATAGCAAGAATTTACAATTGACAGGGAATCGACAGGCATACCTTTGTATCTGTAAATCTTAAAATTCAGGTATATGAAAAAGGGAATGTTTCTGTTATTAATGGTCGTGTCATTGGGTATATTTGTGATGGCACAAGGTAAAGATGCTATTAAAGATGAAAAAACCTTTCTGGAAAAGGTATTGTCCGGCAAAGTTTATTTTAAAGAAAAGCATGTTGAGGTTACTGCGTTGGCCTGGAATCCTCATCCGACATTCAAGGGAGTTTATCTCAAAAATTTAGTTACCGGGAAAGATACCGGCGATCAATTAAGCTGCCATATCGTAAAAATAGAACCGAATTATGTATTGGATACCCATTTGCATGACGGAAAAATTGAAATTCATGAAGTGGTCGGAGGAAATGGAATCATGTACCTTGAGGATGAAAAGATACATTATTCAGTCGGAAGAACTTGTGTAATTCCTGCAAATACTTTACATAAAGTGGTAGCAGGTAAAGACGGTTTATACCTGCTGGCAAAATTTACCCCGGCCTTATGATGGTTGATCCCAAATATGAAATAGGGGTTGCATTATAAACAACCCCTATTTCATATTCAATAATTTCTTCGCAATTCTGCGGATTTCCGTAAGGTGCTAACCCTTGTTTGGTTTTCTGTATACCGTACCTTGAAAGGAGGCGATCAATTCATCCTGTTCATTGGTTACATTTACCTGATAGGTAGCCACGGTCCGACGTAAGGATATTTCTGTTGCTTTTGCGAACAGTATCCCGGATGATTCTGCTTTGAAATATGAAATATTGGAAGTCAGCCCCACTGCGACTTGTTCATATGAATTCGAGGCTGCTGCCAGAGCAAGATCGGCAAGGGTATAAACAGCTCCTCCCTGGACAATCCCTACTCCGTTCAGGTGGTAAGGCCGGATTTTCATTCTGGCAATGGCTGATCCTTCGGAGACTTCAACCAGTTCTATTCCGCAATGTTTAGCGAAAATATCGTTATCCATCAATTCTTTCACATTTTTACCCATATTCATTCAAACTTTAGTACCAGATTAGGAAGATTAAGCGTTTCATGAGGAGTAACCGGTTCGCTCAGTTTCCAGCTGATGGGGAAATATTTTCCTTTCCTGAGTACTACCGGAGCCAGCTTTTTTACATACAAATACTGGGAGACATGATTCCCGATCCCCATTTGTGCTTCCTTCTGGAAATTATTAAAACATTTTACCAGTAATTGGTTTTTACCTTCTTTCAAATTTAATAATACCAGATCCTGCATATACTCTTTTTTATACGGATTATTATGTAGCATTTCTGTTCTTCCGTTCAGTAATACCATTATTCCGTCGGAAGATGTAACAGAAACCAGTATTTGTTGATCCTTAGGAGAAGTTATTTCCTGCAACAAGTACCAAGCCTGTCTTAAACCACCGGGTTGAACATATATTTCATTGTTTTTCCAATTGGTCCTTTCCCACATTTTCCCGGTATTTCCCCAGGGAACAGCCAGATCGATATTGTCTTTTTCACCATGAAGTCCATCTATCCCAGACCATAACGGACCTTGCAGATAAATAGGCCCCCACGCCAGTCCGGTAATATTACTGTTTAATTTCACCTGTTCACCATCATCCAGTCTCACAGTAAAAGTCTGATCACCTAGTTGCAGGTCAATAGCTTTTCCCTTTTCTTCGTCCGTATAATATAATACCGGAATACTTTTTACCTTTTTAGCAGGATTGATGGTCCATTCTTCCTTGATGGTACTGCGGTAACGTGAGTTATAATCGATCCCGCTATTGCTGTAATACTTGAACGCATTGTGCTGGTTCAGTTCCATACCTTTTGAATATGGGATAATATTGATCGGAGGCACTTCATAGGTTCCGTTAAAAGCGATTTCAATCACTTTTATTTCTTTTCCGGGATCTACGGAAGCAGGTAATTCTATGGAGATCCCTTTATCTTTTTTCTGGTAGGAACAGGATATATGTTCACCGAGTACCGATACCTGTTCGATGTCACCTTTTAATCCGGGAAGTAATATGTTATCGCCTTCCGGGCGATTCAGGACATGCAGGAATAATTTATTGTTTTTTGTGGTAATACTCCCCCATTCAAAAGGAACATGAAAAGGATCGGGTAAGGTTCCGTATATGGCTTCACCGTTTTTTTCCAGCCAGTTGCCGATGTTCAGCAATACCTCTTTTTCAAATTCCACCACTGATCCGTCTCCGCGTGGACCTATGTTCAGCAGGTAATTTCCACCGCGGCTGCAAACCCGTATCAGGCTGGTCAGCTTTTCACGGGTTTTATTGGTAACACTGCCGCGTTCCTGCCATGAGCGATATCCCCATGTTTCATGAAAAAAAGAAGCAGGTGATTGCCAGGGAACACCAATGATATAACTCGGTTCCTGATTGTCGCCCATGACCATAAAATCGCTCATATCATTACCCAGGCGGCTTCCAATCATACAGTCGGGCTGGATGCTGTGCACCCATTTTCGCATTTCAAGGCTTTGCTCAAAGCTTTGCGAACCCATATCGAACCATAACTCCGAGATCGGTCCGTAACCGGTCAGCAATTCCCCGATTTGTTTTTTGTTGAACTCAAAATGTTCGGGGGTGATGTAATCCGAATTATGACTGGATATAGGCGATGCCTGCGGATAATGCCAATCGATCAGGGAAAAATACAATCCGAATTTCATGTTGTGCCGGGCACATGCTTCTGATAGTTCTTTCAGGACATCCCGTTTATATGGGGTGGCATCTACGACATTAAAATCCGTATATTCCGAATGGAACATACAAAATCCGTCATGGTGCTTGGATGTAATCACGATAGAATGCATCCCGGCCCGTTTGGCCAGTAATACCACTGAATCGGGATTCCATTTGACAGGATTAAAGCGTTTGGCCACCTGTGCATAGGTGTCGCTGTAAATCCCGGCATGGGCCTGGATCTGCTCACTTAAACCGCGTGTTACTTTCTTGCCGTCCCACATTCCTCCCAGTTCGGCATAAATACCCCAATGAATGAACATGGAATATTTCCGGTCTTCCCATTGTTTCAATGCTTCAGGAGAAATTTGGGCAAATGTGGACACCGGAATGAATACAATACAAATAAAAAAACAAAATTTATGCATAATGCTGGAAAATGAACCCCCTTGAAATGATGATATATGTTGATAATTATTTTACTGAATACCAAGTTAAAGCATGATATCAGGTAAGTCCTTTAAATTCCGATAATCTGTGAAAACACATAACAGGTATCTTATCGGTATTGGTGATCAGTTTTTCTTCCCTCAAGCCGAACAGGAACTTGCTGATGGTCGGGACATCTTCCATCTGGGTCATGATGATATCGGCATTTACCTCTTTAGAAAGGCTGATAATATCCTCTGCCTTGTTCTTTTTTTTGTCATGGGTAATGAAATTCACTTTCACGTTCTGGTCTTCCAGTACCTTGGTCGTTAAGGTGATGTTGACTTCCATATTTTTTTCCTTGCCGGTGCCTTTTCCTGAAGGGGTAACGATATGCATAACAGCGTCAGGATAGAACTGGCTGAAATATACCACCCGTTTCAGTTTCGTATCATGCTGGTTCAGGAAGTTGATTGGAAAGACAATATTTTGGAAAACTGTATTTTGGGGAGCATCCTGTACCACAACAAAAGGGATAACGGTTCCCGACAGTATTTTGATGGTGCGGATCCCTGTATAGCGCCTGATCCCCTTAACACCACCTGTTTTCAGGATAACAAGTGTCGGACGCAGTTCTTTTGATATGTTTTTGATCATCGCGTACGGACGGCTGCCTTTGCGGATCATGAATTCCGGACGGATGCCGAATTTCTCCATACATTCTTCAATGACAAAACAAAGCTTTTTCTCAATCTTCGGAATATCAGCATCTTTACTGCTGATGTGTAAGATCAATAATCTCTGGTTCATGGCTTTTGCCATGTATGCACCATGTTCCAATGCCTGATAGGATAATGGAGTAAAATCAAATGGAATAATAATCAAGTCACTGTCAGATATTTTCATAATAAATTATGATGATAAAGTTAGATGCTTCCGCCAATCAAAAATAGGATAAATTTTTCTTTTTCAATCAAGAAAGTGTCTGATTTTTGCTTTGTAGTATCATGAAAATAATTGGCAACTTGTAATTACAAGTAAATAATTTCATATATTTGTATCCGCATAAAACAGTGTATTTGAAGAAGAAATGTAATTTTTCCATTGACAAGAGTGTATAAAATGCCTGTTTATTAGATGTATCTGATTCTTTAAATCATCAACTTGTAAAGTATTGTAAAAACATAAACAAAAAATTATGGCAACACCCGTTATGATGCCCAAACAGGGACAGAGTGTAGAAAGTTGTATCATTTCACAGTGGTACAAGAAAAAGGGAGATGCGGTAAAGGCCGGAGACCTGCTGTTTTCATACGAGACCGATAAGGCTTCGTTTGAAGAAGAAGCCAAGGTAGACGGGATATTACTGGAAATATTTTATAATGAAGGGGATGAAGTCCCTGTTCTTTACAATGTGGCAGTGATCGGTAGCGCCGGTGAGTCAACGGACGAATTTCGTCCGGGAGGGACATCCGTAGCCGACTCTGCACCCGTTGTCGCGTCGCCTGTTGTATCGGCTGCACCGGTTTCAGAAAATACCGCTACACCTGTCGCAGGTGATACGAAGATACGGGTTTCTCCGCGGGCACGTTCAATGGCAGAAAAGAAAGGGATTAACTTATCTACACTGAAAGGAACCGGTCCGAACGGCCGTATTATTGTACGCGATGTGGAAGCCCTGACAGGTAATGTCGTGGCAGCTGAACCGGTTCAGCCTGTCGTAGCCAAAATGACCCCTGCTGCTCCGGTGGTGGAGTACAGCAATGAAGAACATGAAGTGAAAAAGCTCAGCAACATCCGGAAGCTGATCGCAAAGGCGATGCACGAATCATTACAGAACAGTGCGCAGCTGACCCACCATATGGGGGCTGATGTCCGTAAACTGCTGGCTTTTCGTGAACAGGTGAAGAAATCGCAAAAAGCGGATCCGAATTATCCGAACATTACCCTGAATGATATGGTTTGCTGGGCGGTGATCCGTGCACTGGAAAAATTCCCTGAAGCAAACAGCCAGTTCCTGGGTGACAGCATCAAGACGTTCAAACAGGTACATCTCGGTCTGGCAGTGGATACGCCCCGCGGATTAATGGTTCCTGTGCTGAAAAACGCGGATAACCTTTCACTCAAAGGCTTATCCAACAACCTGCGTACTCTGGCAGAAGCCTGTCGTAAAGGAAATGTTGACCCGGAATTGCTGAAAAGTACCATGGGGAGTTTTACCGTATCCAACCTCGGTAATTATGGTGTTGAAGTGTTTACACCCATCATCAATGTTCCACAGGTGGCCATCCTCGGTGTGAATACCATTGTGCACCGTCCTGCAGACATTGGGGGAGGGGTGATGGCATTTGTTCCCTATATCGGATTATCCCTGACCTATGATCATCGTGCCATAGACGGCGGCCCTGCCACCTTGTTCCTTAGGGAAATCAAAATGCAGATAGAAAATTTTGATGTAGCTATTTCGTGATAACAATGTGATATTAATAATATCATCTCCTCAATCGGGACTCGAATGATAAAATACATTTTTGTTATAATTTTCTTATGTGATATGTTTAGTGTATATGCTCAAAACGAGAAAATAATAGAATATCCACATAGAAAAGTATCTGTTAATTGCAAACCCAAAGAACAGTGTGTCATTATTCGAAGTCGGGATGAATTTTATGAATTTTGTGATGATGGCGGTCGATCAAAGATTAATTTTTTTAGGGAAGTACTCTTATCCATCTCAGTTCTTGTTGAATTCTCTGCTGTCAAGGACGTACGTTATCAAGTTACTCAAGATCAACAAACAAAATGTATAAATTTTAATGTGGATTTTAATGGTACACCCGGAAGAAAAGGAGGCCAAGGGGTTCGATTATGGATAGCTATTCAAAAACCTATCGGTAATTATGAAGTGAAATTTTTTTCCAATGGAAATTTTTGTCATCACATAATGGTCAATTAAACATTTCAAAAATATTATTGTATAAAAATAAAAAAAATGCCTAAAAGTCAGTTTATCAATCCAAAGAACTTGCGTAAGCCGGGATTTATCGAATTTGGAAAAATCCCCGTTAACCAATATAAAAAGAAAATAGCCGAAGAAAGAACGAACTATACCGATGATGATTTCCTCCGGATTTATCATGATATGGCTGTCATCAGGAATTTCGAAGAGATGCTTAACTCCATAAAGATCTCCAACGAGTACAATGGTGTAAAATACAACCATCCCGGCCCTGCTCACCTGGGTATCGGTCAGGAAGCCGCTGCTGTGGGGATGGCTTATACGCTGGGTGTGGAAGATTATATTTTCGGATCGCACCGTAGTCATGCCGAAATTCTGGCCAAAGGGATGTCTGCCATTGCCAAGTTGAATGACAAGGAATTGATGGAAATCATGACGACTTTCCAGGGTGGGAATATCCTGCGTGTTGTGGAAAAAGGGTTCAAAGGCACAGTAAAAGAACTGGCTATCCAGTTCCTTATTTACGGGACCATGGCTGAGATCTTTGCCCGTTCTACCGGATTCAACCGTGGTCTGGGTGGTTCTATGCATGCATTCTTCACGCCTTTCGGGGTGTATCCCAATAATGCTATTGTCGGTGGTTCCGGAGATATTTCTGTCGGCGCGGCCCTGTTTAAAAAGGTCAATCAAAAACCGGGCATTGTCGTGTGTAATATCGGGGATGCATCCATGGCCTGTGGTCCCGTATGGGAAGGGCTGACATTCGCTACCATGGATCAGTACAAACAATTATGGGAAGGCGAACATAAAGGCGGAATGCCGTTGATCGTAAACATCATGAATAACCAGTATGGTATGGGCGGTCAGACCACCGGTGAAACGATGGGGTATGAAATTGCCGCACGTATTGGTGCCGGTCTTAATCCGGAAATGATGTATGCCGAACGTGTTGACGGATATAATCCGTTGGCCGTGATCGATGCATACCGACGCAAACGTGAAGTACTGGCTGCCAAAAACGGCCCGGTACTGTTGGATGTGCTCACTTACCGTTATAGCGGACATTCACCGTCGGATGCTTCATCATATCGTACTTCGGAAGAAGTGGAAGCCTGGAAGGAATTTGACAGTATTATAGCTTTCGGCAAAGAACTGGTAAAAGCTAAAATCGCTACGGAAGGCCAGCTGGAAGAAATCCGCGGATCCATTACGAAACAGATCACTGAAGTATTGAAAATGGCAACAGACGATGCCATATCCCCATTGCTTGATATGAAGGCAGATCCGGAAGCCATCGGAAAAATGATGTTTTCAAACGGTTCCTTTGCCAGTCTGGAAGAAGGGAGAAAACCGGATGTGCTGATGCCGATGGAGGAAAACCCACGTGTGAAACAAATAAAAAATAAAGAACGTTTTTATCTGGATAAAGACGGCAAGCCGGTATCCAAGATGAAAATGTACCAGTTGCGGGATGGTTTGTTCGAAGCCATCGTAGACCGCTTTTATAAAGATCCAACTCTGGTGGCTTACGGTGAGGAAAACCGGGACTGGGGCGGTGCTTTTGCAGTATACCGCGGGTTAACCGAAGCCCTGCCTTATCATCGTTTGTTCAATTCGCCTATTGCCGAAGGCGCTATTGCAGGTACGGCCATTGGTTATGCGATGTGCGGCGGCCGGGCGCTGGTCGAGATCATGTATTGCGATTTCCTTGGCCGTTGTGGCGATGAAGTGTTCAACCAGTTACCCAAATGGCAGGCCATGAGTGGTAATGTAATCAAGATGCCGGTGGTGATCCGGGTATCGGTGGGATCCAAATACGGGGCACAACACTCACAGGACTGGTCATCACTGGTGGCGCATATCCCGGGCTTAAAAGTCTGTTTCCCGGCTACTCCGTATGATGCCAAAGGATTGATGAATGCGGCCCTTCAGGGTACCGATCCGGTTATCTTTTTCGAGAGCCAGCGTATCTATGATGTCGGTGAACAATTCCACGAAGGAGGTGTTCCCGAAGGATACTATGAAGTCGCTTTCGGTGAACCGGATATCAAACGTACCGGAAAAGATGTCACCATCCTGACCATTGGATCGACACTGTATACCGCTTTGCAGGCAGCGGATGAGCTGAAAGCGAAATATAACCTGGAGGCGGAAGTGATCGATGCGCGCAGCCTGGTACCATTCAACTATAGCCTGGTATTGGAATCCGTCCGTAAAACCGGGCGTATTGTGCTGGCCAGCGATGCATCTGTCCGTGGCTCATTCCTGAATGATATGGCGCAAAACATCACCCAGCTGGCTTTTGATGATCTTGATGCTCCTCCGGTAGTGGTAGGATCCCGTAACTGGATCACTCCGGCGTACGAGCTGGAGCAATCCTTCTTTCCCCAGAAAGAATGGATCATTGACGCTATCCATGAACGGATCATACCGCTAAACGGACACACTGTGACGACCAAATGGAGTAATGAAGAAATGATCCGTAGAAGTCGGTTAGGCGTGTAACGAATGATTTCAAAAATAAGAAAGAGGGATTTTCCCTCTTTTTTTGTATCTGTAAAAATATCAGTCAACTAATCACTCTTCAATGGGTGGGGTGGTGGTATCTGTATCCTGATCATCCTGTTTTTCCTCTTTTTTGTGTTGGGTATCGGATTCGGATTTTTTCTTTTTCTTACGGCCAAAAAGATCTTTTATACTATTAAAATCTTCCCGGAACAATATACCGAGCCCTTGTGTATAATTTGCCTGGACAAACTGGTAATGTTCATTGGAACGGTTAAAGGCTTTGAACCTTAATTTTCCGCTTTTGCTTAGCTTGGTATCGAATGTAAAATCGCCGACAACATTAGAAGATGATTCGGCGGTCTTCATGCCACCGACTTCATACCCCATATGGAAATTCCAGGTATCGGTGGAAATGTCCATCCCGATATTCTGGCTCTCTAATCCGGGATAATAGGAAAGATCCACATCAAAATTATTGCTCCATTGTGAGATCATATGACTCAGCTGATTGGTCAGGAATTCCGATGCGGTAGCCATCCCCATGGTTTCAAGGCCTGAAGAGCCTGAAGATCCTCCACTCGTTTGATCGGCCAGATTAGGATCAGCATAAAAACGGTTTATTACCAGCAGAGAAAGGAACTGGCGGGTCATTTCTTCTTCTGAGTTGGTCGCCGCACTGAGGAAAGCCCGTGCTTCCTGTTCGGCATTAGGCATTTGGATATCAAAACGGATATTGGGATCCGTAAGTTTATTGGTTATATGCAATATACACTCTACCGGGACAGAACGATTGGCTAAACCTTCATAAGAACCCATCAGATCGCCCAGGGGCGGTTTGGTTGCATATTTTGCTTTAAGATTGACCAGGGCATCCGTAGGACTTCCGTTCCATGTGATAACCCCTCCCTTTTCAAGCGTGAATTTTTTATTGATGAAGTTTCTTAATGTAAAAAGATAGTCGCCTTGTTCTATGACATAAGAACCGGACATATCAAAGCGATTCTCGGAAATGTTGAAGGTCAGGCTGCCGGATCCCCTGGCTTTCATGATATCGCCGATCTTCGAGTCGAAAATGAGTTGTACTTCAGCATCGGGAGTGACGTCAAGCGACATATTGATGGTCATCTTCTGATTCGGCTCGGTTTCATTTTCGGCAGATGCCGTATTCCTGCGTCTTCTGAACTCATATAATGGTCTTTTCGGGCGCGGAGTATGGTCTACGAATGAGATAAAATTGGTACGTGCAACTTCGCCGCTTGATGACAAAGGAATATTGAACTGGGTATTTTTTTCGGTTTGTGCAGTAATATCCAGTTTTACATCATTTGGAATTCCGGAAATACGGATACTGCCGCTGGCAAAAGCTTTTCCATAGAAGAGATTATTATCACGTTCCTGGGTATTCAATATTTCCATATTGGTAGCACGGAGTAACAGGTCGAAAGAAAGGTCTTTGAAGTTCTTCGTGGTAATGTTTCCGTTTAATGTAGTGAGGTTTCCTGATCGGTCAAATATCTGTATATTGTTGAATAATACAGAATTATTAGCGATCTGGGATACTCCGGAAAAATTATATCTCGTTTTGGTATAGTCGAGTGTCAATGCCGTACGATGTAATTCTAACTCACCGTTCAGCAATGGTTGGGCAATTGTTCCTGTAAGCTTTGCCCGGGCAGAGAGCATTCCGTCAATGTCCGTAAAAATATTCTCAATATACGGCTGGATGACTTTCGCAGACATTCTTTCTACCTGTACATCAAAATCAAGGTTCTGATTCCCGATGTAGTAATTTCCACGTACATATAAGGTCCTTACATCATTCAGCAGGGATTCCGTTTCAATACGGACGCTTCTGTTGAAGCTGTTCCACCGGGCAGCCAGTTTCGTTCTTCCGAATAATCCTCCATTCAGGGAAAAATCCTCAATATGTAGATCCGATACAAAAACAGGGACCCGGTACAGGTTGGATAATGATGCTGTACCATTGGCAATTCCTCCAAGGGCGAGCTGATCAAAACGCAAAGTAGAATTTAAAGCTGAAAGGTGCAGATCTTTCACATTTATTTGTAACTTATCTTCTTCCCGTTCAGAAATGATTCCTGATATCAGGATTTCCTGCCCATCTTTCAAAGCACGGAACTGATTGATCTTTACCGCTGTTGAATCAACGCTTATTCCCTGATGAGCGATTCCCCAGGTCTCGCCTGACAGGATGATCTGTCCCGGTTCACTAAATAAATGGATGGACGGGACCAAACGTTGCGGCATAGCAATGAAGAATATTTTCGATCGTAGGTTACCTTTGTTGAGTATGGAATCCCAATTATTCCAGCGAATATCAAGGGTAACACTATCTGCCCTTGCGTTTGCCAGTAAGGTCAGGTTCTCGAAAGAAAAATTTTTGTTGATCCTGAAGATTTCGCTTCCTGCTTCCAATGAGAATATAGAATCCTGGGTAACTCCACTTACTTGAAGTCCCCGCCAGTGGCTTCCATCCAAATACATATAAGGCACTTTCAACACAAACTGGACATCTTTTTGTGCCGGATTATATATTCCTTCCAGACGTGTTCCCCTGGAAACACGAAACTCGTCAAGAAAGAAATGGGTAAGTTTTTCCGTATCTTTAAATTCGGCTTCAAACCGGAATCTATTGTGAGACAAACTGTCTGCATTGATGGAACGTGGTCCCCACGCCGGAGCATAATTTTTAACGAGTGACAGGAAAGACTCAGGCAGCTTCAGGAACTGGTATTGTCCCCATATTTCAGCATCCAGAATATCCGACCGTAGGATGAATCGGTTGGTGTCCCGGATGGCTTTTGTAAAAAGGAGCAGATCATTGATTTCTATTTCCCTGCTTTTCCGGCGGATCAGAGAGTTTTTCAACTCAAGGTCACCCATGATATTATCGATGTTGGTACCAGAAAATGCTCCTTTGATGCTGAACGCTGCAAATGAAGAGGTGTCGGTATCATTTAGTCTGAGATGATACAACCTTGCCCTTTCAACTTCAGCCCAGAAGTCAAATGCAGGAACGGCCGGATCAGTCAGGTCTACTTTTCCGGAAAAATCCATTTTGATATTGGGTTCTTCAATACTTAACTGACCATCATACGTCCTGTTGTTAATGGCTCCATTAACGGGAATATTTTTGTAATTATAACCTTTCAGATGAATTGATTTTATAAGCCCCTCAATAGACGCATGGATGTTACCCAGGTCAGAAGCCGAACCTTCAACCATCCCGTTCAGGGTAACTTCACCAATGATCGTTTGTTGCAGCAGATTTCCCAAATGAAAATTCTCGGTTTTAAGTTCTCCCCGGAATGTGAAAGTGGTATCGGCTTTCGAATCTATACTTGGCTTTATGGAAACATCAGTGGAAAGATTTCCCAGATTCGTGGAAAAGGTCCCGTATGTGACAAAATCATCGAAAAAGCCTGTGAAATTTCCGGTAAACCCGATTGTCTTCAGTTGCAACATTGTTTCCGGAAGGGATACATGGCCTTTTTTCGAACGGGGTAACTGGATGCGTTCTATATCGGAAGGACAGGTAAGGAGGTCATAGATCTCGGTAAATATAAAAGTCGAACGGATATCCGGCAATCCTTTCAGGTCAAAATCGAACAGTATCCTCGTCATCTCTCCGGCACGGATTTGTACGTCTTTCCCCTTCATATTCTGAATGGTTCCCGTAACCTGACCCTGCACCAGGGCATAATCAGAATAAAGGCCGAATGCCGGGACAAAGTTGGACAGATCACAGAAATTCACCCTGGAGGGCTGGATATCTATACTCATCTTTACTTTAGAGACAAACCTGCCACTGCCGAAATCTTTAAATGAGTCAAACAGGAAAGAAGCATCTTTAGCGGTTATTTCCGATTCCTGGGTGATGATATGTACATTTTTAAATGACAGGTTATTCCGGTTGACAAAAAAATCTGCGGACATGGATTCGACAACCAGTCCACATTTTTCTGTACAGGATAATTTTTGAATATGAAAATACACGCCTCCTTCCTCTTCATCACCCAGGCGAAAATCGGAAATATCCAGATTAAGATCGGTCACATCGATATTCGCATAATTCATTCCGAACGGACGGTCGAACGATTTAGTGGGGTTGGTGAATGAAAAATGGCAATTGTTTAATTCTATTGCCTGCATTCCAAAAATCCACCGGGGCTTATTTTCAGTAGAATCTTTGGATTTTAACCGGTCTATAATAAATTTTATGTTTATTTCATCCCGTTCCGGGTCTATAGCCAAACGGATATCGGCATTATTCAGGACAACTTTCCGGATTTTGATGTTTTTGGATGAGAATGCAAAAAAGCCTAAACGCCCTACCAATTCAGGTGCTTTGAGGATCGTATCCCCACGTAAACCCGTAACGCATAAATTAGTCAGTGTGACCTTATTGAATCGTGATATCCGGATGTGTTCAACGGAAACCTGATTGTCCAATTTTTCAGATAAAAAGGAAGTTACGCGTTGAGCAATTATATTTTGTACACGTTCGTTGTTGACCACAAAAAAAATGACTGTTGGTAATGATATGATTACCAACAAGACAATAAGTAATATTTTATGTGTTTTCCTGATATCCTAATAATTTATATCTAAGTGATATACAAATATCAAACCGTTTTATGGAATATATTATCTACCCCTTATAAAAAATGTACAAAAGAAAGAAATTAATTGATTGATTAAAAATCTGATGCTTACATTTTTCGAAGAATTTCTTGATAAAGATACAGAATGCACTTAGTTTTACAGTTGCTTGAAATACAATATCATCGAAATAATTGGATAAATGTGCCGATAAACAATTCATTATTATGTCTTTTCCCGGATCAGGGGTGATAAGATGGGGGATCGGCAAAACATCCTTTGAAAAATATTTGTTCGTCCGGCAGAAAACATGTAGGTTTGTAACAGTAAAAAAAATAGATATATGAAGTTTGGTGTAGTAAATTTTCCGGGAAGCACAGGTTTTTCAGATACTTTGTACGCATTGAACCATATCCTGGAACAAGATGTGGTACAATTATGGTATGAAGATACTTCCCTGCCTGATATAGATGTTGTAGTATTGCCTACCGGCGCCTCATTCGGTGATGCTCCCGAGCCCGGGATGAAAGCAGCAAAATCGCCGATCATGGAACCGGTTAAACGATTTGCAGAAAACAGGGGGTTTGTGCTGGGCATTGGTAACGGATTCCAGATTTTATGCCAGGCAGGAATGTTAAGTGGAAAACTGATTACCAATGAATCCCAGACATTTGTTGGAAAAAATGTATTTACCAGGCCTGATAATACTGCCACTCCTTTAACGAGGCTCCTTTCCAAAGGACAGTTACTGCAGTTACCCATAGCACATGCTTTCGGAAGGTACCAGGCAGATGCGGAAAATATGCGGGAATTTCATCAGAACGGACAGATCCTATTGCGTTATTGTAGCGAAGACGGTAAAACAACATCAGCTTCGAATCCCGACGGATCCATCGATAATGTTGCTGCTATTTGCAACAAACATATGAATGTTTTCGGCATTATGGCATGTATTGAACGTGCTGTTGATCCTGATCTGGGAAATGTCAACGGCTTATTGCTTTTCCAGAGTTTATTCAGGTTTTAGTCCGATAATTATACTGTTTCCCCTCTTGACTTTTGTCCAAGGTAGCCGCCGTGGTGGCGTTTGGCATATTCAGCCTTATTGAACCCGATCCGTTTCATCATCTGTACGACAAGTGCGTCGCCGATAACACTCATGACAGTGGTGGAGGTGGTAGGCGAAAGTCCTAATGTGCATACTTCGGATGGGTTTCCTGTAAAAATACATACATCTGCTTTTTTTGCCAGTTCTCCCTCAGGATTTCCGGTGATAACAATAATAGGAACCTGTTCCCATAGTCCTTTTGCCAGAGCTACTAATTCTATAATTTCACGGGTCTTTCCTGAATTGGAAATCAACAACAAAACATCATTTTTACAAAGGATGCCCAGGTCGCCATGTTGTGCATCGGCAGGATGAAGCCATACGGCAGGAGTACCAGTGGAACTGAATGTTGTGGCTATACTTACGGCAATTTGCCCTGCTTTACCCATACCACTGACCACTACTTTCCCCCCATTCTGATGCACTGATCGATAAATCAGATCAATGGTCTGGTCATAAGCATCGGTGACCGGGATATTCATAATGGCTTGTGCTTCGTGCTGAAAAATATTTTTTATATCATTTTGCATCTCAGTGAATTTTATTGGTTAAGAAGGCAGCATGATCCATGATTGGATGACCTTGCAAAATTAGTAAAAAGCCACTATTTTACAATAGTTCGAAACAGATCGGTTGATTGTCCCGGTATACGGAAAAACACATCTGGTAGTACCGGTTTTAACTTTTTATGATCTTTTTTGTTATCTTTGAGTGCCGGCAATTTATATTGGTGATCATTTCAAAAAAGGAGGCGTGCCGGAATAAAGCTCGTCGAAGATGAAATGTAACGGGATTATTTAAGATTCACCGGTCAAAATAATGAGATAACTGCTGTTATTTAGATAGTTGAGAGTAGGCAAATTAAAATGCGTAAAGTATTTTCTATTTTTTAGTATAACTGTAATACCATTTAACACTCATGAAAGGATATCATGTTTCTTTTTTTAAGTTCATTGCATTTCTAATGATCATTTCCTGTTCGGTACATGCCCAGAAGATCCGGGTTCCTTTTGCCGTTCCTGATAAGATCGAGTCAGGTGATCCATCATCTATAAAGCTTGGCAGTTATCTGGGAGGACGGATAGATGCCTGCATCGAATCGCGAGTGAAAGGACAGGATGTGAATCATCTGGTGATCCCGTTTTTCAACAAAACAGAAACACGGCGCTGGCAAAGCGAATTCTGGGGTAAATGGATGCTTGGTGCAGTTTTGTCCTATCGTTATACTCATGATCCGGTATTGCTCGATTCAATAACAACTTCGGTGAACAAATTATTGGCTTCCCAACTACCGAACGGATATATCGGGAATTATTCAGAAGAGGCCCAGCTGAAGGAATGGGATGTTTGGGGCCGTAAATATTCCTTGCTTGGGTTGTTGTCTTATTATGATCTGACGGGAGATAAAAAGGTACTGGATGCCTGCCGCAGGGCTGCCGACCATTTGTTGGGCCAAGTGGGGCCGGGCAAATTAAATATCGTGACTACCGGAAATTATCATGGTATGGCCAGCAGCAGCATACTGGAACCTATCATATATTTATATCAACGGACAGGAGAAGTACGTTATCTGGATTTCGCCAAATACATTGTCGATCAGTGGGAAACCGAAGCAGGGCCGCGCCTGATCAGTAAGGCAGAATTGGGAATACCCGTTGCGGACCGCTTTCCGCATCCTAAAACCATACAGAAATCATGGTTCAGTCCGTTTAACGGTCAAAAGGCTTATGAAATGATGTCCTGCTATGAAGGATTGCTCGAATTATATAAAATCACCAATGAACCACGATATTTATCAGCTGTGGAAAAGACCGTCCGCAATATCATTGATACGGAGATCAATGTCGCCGGGTCGGGAAGCGCTTTTGAATGCTGGTATCATGGTAAGACGTTGCAGACCAGGCCTACTTATCATACTATGGAGACCTGTGTTACTATGACCTGGATGAAATTATGCCAGACATTATTGTCGCTCACAGGAAATCCTGTTTATGCCGATCAGATAGAAACAACCACATACAACGCACTTCTGGCTTCAATGAAAGACGATGCATCACAGATTGCAAAGTATAGTCCGTTGGAAGGTCAGCGGCATCCTGGGGAAGAACAATGCGGAATGCATATCAATTGTTGTAATGCGAACGGGCCGAGAGGTTTTGCTCTTTTGCCCCAGTTTGCAGTGATGACTTCACAGCGTGATATGTTTATCAATCTTTATGCAGATTTCTCCAAGGAGATAGTATTGGATAAAAAGAAAAAGGTCAGGATAAAACAACAGACGGATTATCCGGAGAAGGGAACTGTCAGGATAGAAATTGATCCTGACCGGGTGGAGTCATTTGTCGTTTCTTTACGTATTCCTGCCTGGAGTAAGGAAAATACAGTATCCGTGAATGGCGAAAAACTGGATGGAGTGGTCTCTGGTACTTATTATAAGATCGACAGAAGCTGGAAAAAAGGTGATGTGATTACATTGGAACTCGATGTCCGGGGCCGGGTGATGAAAGAAAATGGTTATGCTGCCATAGTAAAGGGACCTGTCGTTTTGGCCCGTGATACCCGCTTTGCCGATGGATTTGTGGATGAAACCGCCCGGATCGACTCAAAAGACGGTTATGTACAGCTGCTTCCGGTGAACAATGTGAACGGGATATGGATGTCTTTTACTGCACCATTGGTATTAGGGACTGATCTGGAAGGGGAAGGTAAACTTCCGCGGCAAATCCATTTTTGTGATTTTGCATCTGCAGGGAATACATGGAAAAACGATGTTCGTTACAGGATATGGATACCTGAAACTTTAAATGTAATGAACACGACCTATCAGCCGTATTGACTTATAAGAGAGGGTGTATCACAACGTGATTTCACCCTCTCTTTATTCGGATACCTATCTGAGAACAAATCCGAATATTCAATTCTCAGAGACTTAATTTCTATTTTGAGACATCCTCCTTTTTCTTAAAGTAACAAAGGGTAGAAAAGATAATGATAAGTTGTCGAAATATACCGCAGTTGCCTTAGATTGCTCAACTTTCATCTGCTATATTTCGCTCAACAGGAGAGACTAATCCTATTTGCTGTGTTTGCGTTTTCACTAACGAACAAAACCATATGATTCTTAAAATACTCTATTCAATCACGCTTTTCATTCTTACCATCCTAACAATGTCGGTTTGAAAAATAATAATAGTAGTAGTATACTAACAAAAAAATAAATATTAACCACTATTTTATTAACTAATAAATATTTATCGGATTTCATGCTAAATTTTTCAATAATTTTTGCACATCTTTTTTCTCTATAAAGCAATCCACATACAATAATAAAAAAGATTGGCACAAAAGCTCCTATTCGAAAAGTAAAGACATAGTAATTTCTTGTTATAGACACAAGAACTAAAAAATTAAATGTAAGTAAAAAAGACATTAAAAATATTGCTGGAGACTTTACGTATTCTTGTCCCTTTGATTTTTCAGCTCTCTTATAAAAGCTATAAAAAATATGATCAAGTATCATTTTATATTATTAAAATATGGATGATTCATCATTTGATTATTAGAAGACTTTAAGCCTTTTAATGCTCTTTTGGGCAATGTCTTAGAATGTTCTTTATTTACTGACACAGTCGAATAAGCTCCTAAAAATGGTATTCCTAATGGATTGATACATGCCCAAGTAGATAATGTTGATCCAATCCCAAATTCTGTTATCGAGTAAACGACCGCTTAACAACAACTACATATCCAGCTTAACTGAGGGCTTATTTGTTCGTCGTAATTTTATATCTTGATATTTTAATTTATTTTGGTTGACAATAATTATTTCATACTCCCCATCCATATAGCCATTTGATATTGTTTTGAGGAAGCTGGCTTCTTCGCATTTTAATATTATGAATTTATTATTTGTAATTTCCCATTCTCCATTACAGTTTGGGTTGGCATCCTGAGATTTTATACTAAATGAAAATGTACTATCTTTATTAAGAGTCAACAGATATTGGTATCTGAAACCATGGTTTTTACCTTGGCTATAATAAGAACCACTAATATCCTTATATCTTACTCTCTGACTTCCACATGCTGTAATCATGCAAACCACACATATTATTATAAAATTTCTATTGATCATAAAAAAATCTAAAATCATCTATCCCCATTCTATTTAGATCATAAACATAACCATATTATTCACACATTATATACATAAGAGTTAATAGAGTAATATTTCTCTTTCAGTGGATCCGGCACCATCCCTCTGAAAATTGTGGAGCCATCATCCTTGCTCTGTAATCCAGCCATCCTGTTCCCGGTTGCAGTTCCTTTCCGTTGAATTTATACATAAAGATATTGCATCATTAGAAACAAAAACCTCAAAGAACATATTGTTTTAATATCACTTTTGTTTTTTCTTATAATAAGGTATAAACTCTTGTGTATAACAAGCATTATCTGTCTTAAATATACCTTTCTCAAATGCTTCTTTATGTAATTCTGGTAGCCTCTTAAATCTTTTCATTCGAAGCCTGTCTACCTTCTTCAGATTTACAAAATCATCTGTAGCGGTTAGCATCATTACGATCTCAACTTCATCACATTTATCTAAAAGTTCTATAGTTGCCGGATCTATTCCAACAGACACAAATAATATTTTTTTCACGGAAACAAGGATATCTATTTGGAAAAAACCATTTAAATCTGTTCTGCCAACTTTAACTGTGTCATTAATCACAATTGACACGAATGGCAAAGTTTCCAAATTATCATCAATTACCCTTCCTTTAATAGTTCTATTCTGAGAATAAAGACTACATGTTGAAACACTAAGCACAATATAAATAATTAATGATTTCTTCATCTCGTTATCTTTTTTATGGTCTATAATTATGAGTGTAATTGTACTGATTGGGTCCTGCCAGGATTCCCAGTCCGACGATCATATGATAGGCGTTGACTTCCATCACCGGACCTGTTGAATGGTTAACGGTTATATTCTTCAAAGAATACGGGTGTTTGCGCTTCATTGTTCACAAAGATCTCAAGATAACCGCTTTCGGTGATCACTATCTTATCACCGGATAATTGCTGTATCCTGTTGATCCTGTCATCCACAGGAAGAATGCCGGTATGGGCTTTCACTAAATTTTTTTCACTCATAATATTACAACTAAATTCTCAGCATGGACACATGCGCTTTTATATCCATCTGCCAAATTACAAATTTGGCTATATTTCAAGCGACAAAACATTTGCCGGTTAACTTTCATCTGCTATATTACGCCCAACGGAGCAAACTGCAAATTGGGCGGTTGTGTAACAAGCACTTGTAACTATGCCGAACGGGGGCAAGCGATTTAACTTATCCCGTTAACTTGCACATTGTAAAGTTTCCTTTTTGTAATATTAATGAAAATAGACCAAAAATCACTTCCTCCATCCATGACATTAATAATATCGCTGGATAACTGGGTTTTATCAAAATACGATTTCTTAAAAAACTTAATATAAACTACAATTTCATCGTCATTTGTCATAAAACCAACATATTGACGAACATATTTTTTCAACGTTCTTTTATCAATTGGAGTTTGCCTTTTAAAGATAGAATTAATATTGTCTCTTAATAAAGCCTCTGATAATAATATATCTTGATTAGAGGGTGTATAACGTTCTTTTTGATTTTCAATGGACATAAAGACAAAATGGCTTTTATCAAAGATATAACCTTCAAAATTCTTGCCCTTAATATACCTCGATTCTTGACAATACGCCGAAATCAGGAATAAATTGAAAAGTATTAATATGCAATATTTCATAACTATCGGTAATTGATTGGTAAATTGTTTGCATCTAGTAACCGTGTTCCTATGGGAAGGGATGGGCTTGATGATTGGTCAACCCCATAATGTGTTCTTAACGGGATTCCCATCTGATCACGAACAATATTCTCTCTGTAAACCGCTCTCCACTCGCGTTTAGCTACACCATTATGCATATACTGATATGTTGCACCAGTTGTTACATTTGTGTAATCATTACCGAAATGCAATAACCCCTGATTAGAATCACTTGCATGACCCATTTCATGAATTAAACCTATATATGGAGGGCATGAAGTACCTCCAGATAAATTTACCCCACCACTCTTAGAATTGGGATTCCAAAAAATATTACCACCAGAACCATTTGAACCTAATATATTCCCTGTTGCATTTTGATATTCAGATAAATTTGCACCTGCATTAACCGTACTAAAAGGAGTATAACTGTTTTTACTCCCCTTTTGTAAGATAAAATTATTGTCAGAGCCTTGTAATTCAGAAAGTATATTTCTTCCCTCAGCCGAACCGCTCCCGACTTTATCTAAAGCACCCACTGCATGTTTAAGAAGCCCTTTTTGATTTCCTTGATATTCGCTAACGCTTCCATCTTTGTTATATAGAACACCATTTTGATACAGTACTGTTTCTTTACTTAGCTGATACGACCCAATAGGATACATCAGTTTTGGGCATATCCAAACATATTTCTCTTACATATAAGAGATCAGAAGCACACCAGTTGTACCGGTCCTGTCAGGCCGGAAGCCTGTGCCTGGGAATCATTTTTCCACGGGCTTTTATCGGAATAAACCACTCTTTCATTTTCAGGAAGTTTGGAATCTCCCAGCAATCTGTTCACCCATGTATTCACCACTTCCACCTCAATCGTGTTCTCTCCCTTTTGGATGTATGGTGATACATTGATACGGTAAGGAGCGGTCCAGGCGCCGCCGGCATATTTTCCATTGATCTTTACTTTTGCCATTACATTCACCTTTCCGAGATCAATATATGACTCTTTTCCCTTGGGCATTTCCTCAACGGAAAATGTTGTTTTGTATACCGCTGTTCCTGAATAATACCGGATCCGTTCATCTTCATGTTTGGACCAGTCCTGTAATTTTACAAATGTAACCGGTTCGGAAGGACCTCTTTTTACAGCATCCGATTCGAATTGAACTTCCCAGGGCTTGTTGATGTCCACCACCAATTCCGGTTTAGGATAATTTTTTTCAATCTCTTCGGCTGATGGTTTTCCTTTCTTACGGAAAACAATGAATGCGCTTTCAAGTGACTCCAATTGTATCGGTACGATCGTGCTTTCTCCTGATTGTTCAAAAGCAGGTAATGGCCGGATCGATCCGGAAATAGCATCCCACAATTCCGGCTGCATGCCTTTTACGCGGAACTGGGCATTTATTGTTATTGGTTTTTCGCTTTGGTTGGAGAGGAAATAAATATCCCCGCCGCCGGAAAGTGTCCGGTGATTATACAAAACCGGATCATTGTCCGCAAACCTGCAATCAGGAACAACGTTCAACAAACTGAATACTTCCTCCATTGGCATATCGTTGAGTATCATTCCCTTTCCGTAGCTGCGTTGTTTTGCAGACAGGTCGCCCCACATTTTTCCTGCCAGGGATTGAACTTGTTTATCTGCTTCGGGATATCCCTGCATACTTGGGGAACGGCTTGGTGGAGGACCTAGTACTACAGCTCCTTCAGTGATCAGTTGTTCGATTTTTTGTAATACTTCAGGACGCATGGTTTCCAGTTTCGGTAATACCAATACACGGTAGGAAGTTCCGTGGGGCAATACTAATTTCCCGTCTTTGACGGAAAGATCACGTACAATTACTTCGGCATTGATATAATCGAAGGAATAGCCTTTGGGTATCTCAGGATCACGCACACCTGTCATTTTCGGAGCATCTTCTCCGATAAAATAAGCAACATCGGCTACGTTCAGCCCTTGTTGCAGCATATAGTTACAACGTTTCAAATATTGGATGAACAGGTCAAGATGGTTGTACCAGATATTTTTCCGGTTGAATTCGTTCCCGAACCATGCGTCTACGCCCGGATACCTGTCTTCATATGCCTGTTGGATGTATACATGCAATAATGTATTGTTGATCCCTTCGGTGAATGACCAGTCACCACGGCGCTTCATGACTGCAGGGTATCTGCTGTATGCATTTCCTCCGCATGTAAACGACTCGGCAGATACTTTGGTTTTCCCGTAAATATGTGCACATGATGAGGCTGCACGGTTTTCTATATCACCCAGATTTCCTTCGCTCCAGAATTCACCTCCGATTTCGTCCGACTGGCCGCCATATTGGAGGAATTCTCCCGGAAATCCCCAATGCCCGTAGTTTTCCAGCCATGTGGTTAATCCGTGTTTATTACTGATTTCGCGCAGGCCACCTACATAATCGTAAGAAACTTTATCGGCTACCAGGCGGCGAAGATCCCAAAGAAAACGATCAGACAGGTCAGGACTGCCGATTGTATGTCCTTTGAAAACAGGTAAAAACGGAACAGGGTCATATCCGTATCTTTGTTGGAATTCACTCAGGAACTCATCCGTAAAATTCTGTCCTCCGGTTTCATAACTATCTTCTACTACCACTTTCCATGTTTTGCGGTCTTCGGCAGGAACCCGTTCCAGTATTTTGCCAAGGAAGGCATCGAAATGATCTGCGACGTGTTTTTTGCTCATTTTATCTACTTCCAGTCCAACACCTTCAGGTGATGCCGGCGCATTGGTCACGCCGGTAGGCGCCATTCCCGTCCGCATAATGATCCATTCGCCTTCAGGAACATCCCAGGTAAGCGTTCCGTCAGCCGCCATATATTTTGTGAGATCTTTTACCTGTTGGGGAGGGACCAATGCAGAAGCATCTTTGATTTCGGACTGTGCATCCCAAAGATAGTCATGCCAATACGGAAGAGGTGTCTGGAACATTTTTGCCAGGGATTTTTCCGCATAACGTTCTACCATAGGAGTGGATGTAAGAACCATGTCAGCAATACCGCTGTCTTTGCGTATATGATTGAAAACGATCCTGTATTCCGAAGATTTGGTTTCAGGAAAAGTGACAACAATTGGGGCATATGGTTCAAAACCCACATTCAGCGCGGGATTAGTCCGGTTTATATTGAATTTTTTGATGGTTCGGAATTCGTTTCCTTCCTTAGCCTGAAGTTCTGCATCAGCATAAATATTTCCTGCCGGATAAATCACCAGGCTGCGTGCCGGAGATGCTCCCGTTAAAGTCAACCCGATATGGGAATCATTATCCAACAGGGTATATTTCGCATTACCTTTCGAGGATTTCATTTTGTTGTCGGAAAAATAAATGCGTGCATTCGAAGCATTGAACAAATTGTTCTGATATTGCTGGTCCACAGGCCATGCAACTACTTTTACATCCTGGAAGTCAGTGGTCGGTTGTGCCAGTTTTTGTTCGAACTTTTTCGGCCCTTTTACCTTTATCTCAGAGGAAGCCAGATAGCGCATCGCCTGTTCCGGTTTGATCCATGGGCCACCCGATTGACTCCATCCGGGACAATTGAATATCCCTATTTCAATGCCCAGTTCGGTGGCAGTTTTTAAAGCCGTATGCATGATCTCCCACCATTCATCGGTAAATAATTTTACATTTCCGTAAGGATATTCCTGCTGGCTCAATCCTATATTTCCGATAAAAGCCCGGTTGATCCCGACTTTTTTCATGGACTGGAGGTCTTTGACGACCGCTTCCTTTGAAATATTATCGTTGATCCAGTACCAGTATATGCTTGTCTGGACACTTTCTGGCGGTGAGATAAAATCACGTTCTATGGTTGAGAATTCAGCCGAGGATGAAGAACATCCTGATAAAATAATGATGGATGTGGTTAAAACTGCAAAAAAGGCTTTCATAAGTACGAATATTTTGATATCCTGACAAAGAAAGTCAAATTTTTTTTTCATGATGGATTATTTTACGCAACCGATTGCATGAAGTATTTTTCACCGGATTTTGTTTTTATTCTGCTTTTTAATATCTTTATATCCTTGGTATATTTTATAAGCACTCAATGCTATTTATTATTTTCTTAAGTCGCATTGATCGCATTGATTACAGTTATTAAATGTGACATTAATTTATTGGTATTACTTAATTATTCTCTTGATGATAAGAAATAGAACACGTTTGTTTGTCTTCAGGATATTTTTTGGCGGGTTGTTGTTTTTTCCTTTCATACTTTCAGCCCAACAGAATGAGTTAACAAAACAGAAGGCCGACTCGGAAAATCCCATATATAAAAGATTGGGAAAGGCATATCGGGCTCCTGCTATTGCCATGGATGGTTATTGGTTGTGGGGAAGTTCGGTTGTTAAAGATGATGTAGGAAAGTATCATATTTTTGCTTCCCGGTTTCCTAAAAGTCTTCCGTTTCATCCGGGCTGGATGGTGGCTTCTGAAATTGTTCACGGTGTTTCGGATGTTCCTCAGGGTCCGTATGAGTTTGCAGATGTGGCACTACCTCCGAGAGGAGCACAATACTGGGACGGGAAAGCAACACATAATCCACGGATATTAAAACATAACGGGAAATATTATCTGATCTATATCGGGACCACCCATCCTTTCGAAGAACCAACTTTTGACAACCTAGCATTAAACAGCAAATGGAGCATCGTTGCCCGTAGTAATAAGCGGATCGGGTTGGCTGTGGCCGATACTCCATATGGGCCATGGAAACGTTTCGATGAACCGGTACTGAAAACCAAGCCAAATACTTTCTATAGTTTTCTGACTTCAAATCCTTCCCCGATCATTCAGGAAGACGGATCTGTAATGATGATATTTAAGGGCAGGGGACATAAGGAACCATGGGGACATACGCATATGTCTCTGGGAATGGCTTATGCTCCGTCTATTGAGGGACCATACCGCGTGATCAACAATGACCTGCCGATTTTTAATGTGGAAAAACAGGGTGAAGCTGAAGACCCGTTCCTGTGGAAGGATAAAGATGGCTACCATATTGTTTTTAAGGATCAGGTGGCTAAGTTTACCGGAGAAAGAGGAGCCGGCGTATTGGCTCATTCCACAGATGGAATCAACTGGACCATTGATAAAGATCCCAAAGCCTATTCCCGTACTTTGGAATGGGAAGATGGGAAAATAGAAAAGCAGGGGCAACTTGAACGCGTTTTCATATTGTTTGAAAACAACAGGCCGGCTTTCCTTTTCTTTGCTACTATGGATGGACCGGGAGGATTTAATAATGCTAAGGAATCATGGAATATGGTGATCCCTCTTACCGAATAATGATGATAGGGTATAACGGATGATGAAAAAATGCTTTTTACCTCAAAATCATTAGTAAATAAGTACTTCAGGGAGTAAAAATGTAAAAAATACAAGTTTTTATGTGTCGGGGTTTGGATTTTTCCAAAAAGCCCTTACCTTTGCACCGCCTTTGAAAAATGATTCGCTAGCTCAGTAGGTAGAGCACATCCCTTTTAAGGATGGGGTCCTGGGTTCGAGCCCCAGGCGGATCACAAGAAATGAATTAATAATAAGAGCCTTGCAATATTTGTTGTGAGGCTTTCTTGTTTTATATTACTGACAAAAGATGAAATATCAGATCAGGGGATGAAAATAAAATATTTAATGGTAATAAAAGGATCATGTCAGATTGCATATAATCTTGACAGAGAAGTATAAAAGGAGCAAAGCTTTCCGATATGCCATTTGAATCCATGAAACCAACCCTTGGTTTGACCTGCCTGTATCTGCTCAACTGACAATGACCTTATTCCGGCTATTTCGCTTATCCTTGCCAATCTTAATGGGTGTAGAATCCATAAATGATATTCCTGTGCATTATCCCAATTATAACCGAGTTGTAGTCCGATATCCATCTTTGGTATAATAAATCCTGCGTTTCGTATAAAATCCTAAAACAGGACTTGTGGCAGTCATACATTTGCTTCGCCGTTCGAGAAATACAGGACGGGATTTGTATATAATATCATTATTGAATTTCACATGACAAAAAAGTTTTTCGGAATTTACCTGTTTTTATTGATAACAGGTTCCATCTATGCCACACCTCGCTATGGTTGCTATTTTACAAAAGGCGCTTTCACGGAAATAACCACTTTCGATGGAAATTACTATCCCACCGTACAAACATATTCGGTGTTGCAGGTCGATACTCTGGCCGGTAGCTTGACTTCTACCATCCGCTTGGCAACAACAAAAGGAAATGACGAAATGATTGACACCATCCGTTTTGTCTGCGATACCGACGGTACATTCATTTCGCCGGATATAAACTTTACCGGGCAGGGTATATACGTGGAATATCCGGCCATCTTGCATCCGGGACGGATATTAGAGGCCAGGGTAAATCCAGAAAAGGAAGGGAAAACATCGAAGTCCGGGATTAAAATTGGTAAACGGAAGGTCTTGGCTATTGATGATAATGTGTCAACCCCGGCAGGCTCATGGAAATGTGTCAAAATAAGTTATTCGTTGAACATAAAAGAAAAAGGAGGTGGACTTCCTAAAAGACTTACCGTTATCGAATGGTTTGTCCCCGATTTTGGAATCGTTAAAACCGAAATATACAGGGGTGACTCTTTGGAAAGCCGTAGCTTGCTGACTGTTATAGCCGACGGAGAGAAAAAGAGGTTCGATGTTATTTGAGCACAAATGAAATTGAAGAATTGTAGATGAGAAAGATATTTCTTATAGTGATAGTAGCCATACTTGTCATTACTGCTGTGCAGGGCGGCACAGGAATAAAAGCCGGGTTCGGATATTCCAATGTCGGAAACGGGAGTGCCTATGTAATAAGAAAGATGAACTACAAAGCCGGAGTCAGTGGTGATTATGACTTTTGTCGATGTTTAAGTTTTCGATCCGCAGCCTACTTTTCAAGCAGAGGTTATGATTACAGGGTAAATGAGACTGTTGTCAGCAATAGGATTTATTATCTTGAAATGCCCGTAATGTTGGTCGGAAAGATACATTGTACCCCTTGCATGAGAGTAACCGTCAGCGGGGGTGGTTATTTGGCCATGGGCGTCAGCGGGTTGGCAAGAATATCATGCAGGGGTTATGTTTACAATAAAGATATCTTTGAAGATGTAATTGTTGAAGGACATCCGTATAAATTGGCCGAAAACTTCGATTACGGCCTGGCTGCAGGTGTCGGCGTGGAATTGTATTTTTTGGAAATAGGGTTGAACTACGATCTTGGGTTGCGGGATGCATACCTCATAACCAATGGCGATACTGCTGCCTATTTGCGAAACGGCAATCTTTGGTTAAGTTTGGCATTAAGATTTTAATAATTTTGGCATTCCGAATTTAAACGTCATGACACCTTCCTTATCCGCTTCTATCATTAATGGTAATTTCCTGTCGAACTTCCTTGTTAAGGATAAATACAGGATATACAGGCATTTATTTCTGTGGTTATTTTACTTTATTATAGTGTTTGTCTTGGTAAGAGCAGGTAGGACTACACAAAAATATGAACAAAACGTTGAAATAGTCAGTGATATAGTTTCATTCCTGTTTTTTATGGGGATGATCTATTTCAACATTTATGTGCTGGTACCGCGGCTGTTATTTCGTAATCGTTTAGCCCTGTACATTATTGCCGTATTGCTTGCTATTATGGTATTTCTTGGGTTGAGCATATTCTGGGAAAAAATATGCTTTGAATACTTTCACATTACCCCACAGGAGCCGGATATGAATTGGCTCACCAGACTGTTGGCGTTAGTGATTATTTTTGCAATTTTCCTGATGCCCATTACGGCAGCAAAACTTTTCCAGCGCTGGGTGCGCGACAGTTCGCGTTTGCACGAACTCGAAAAGAATACCATCAAAACAGAACTCGATCAATTGAAAAATCAGATCAACCCGCACTTCCTGTTCAATATGCTCAACAATGCCAGTGTGCTCACGCATAAAGATGCTGATAAAGCATCACTGGTGCTCACTCGTTTGAGTGATTTGTTGCGTTATCAGCTATATGACAGTGCCCGGGAGAAGGTATTGTTATCGGCCGATATTCAGTTTTTAACAGACTTCCTGAACCTGGAGAAGGTTCGTCGCGACTGTTTTGAGTTCTCTGTAGATACTGAAGGTGAAATTGGTTTTATGAGGGTACCCCCGCTTTTGTTCATTCCTTTCGTAGAAAATGCCGTCAAGCATAACCTCGATGCAGAAAAACATTCATATGTGAAGTTGCATTTTAAAGTAACTGGTTCCCGGTTACATTTTACCTGTATCAATTCCAAACCGGAAAAGCAGACTACAAAGGCAGCAGGGGGATTGGGACTTGCTAACGTACGTCGACGCCTGGAATTGTTATATCCCGAAAGTCACAATTTAACCATAAATGATGAGCCCGGCATGTTTCGGGTGGAGTTGGAAATCATAAATAAGAACGATAAATAGATGAACTGTATTATTGTTGATGATGAGCCTTTGGCACGCGAAGGCGTTCAAGCCCTTATCGAGAAGTCGGGCCGGTTGGATTTGGCGGGAAGTTTCGGAAGTGCAGATGCAGCAGCGATGTTCCTGTTAAAAAATCCGGTAGATTTAATATTCTTGGATATACAGATGCCCGGCACCAATGGGTTGGATTTTGCCAAAAGTATTTCTGACCGTACTTTGGTGATTTTCACAACGGCATATTCCGAATATGCGCTGGACAGTTACGAAGTAGATGCTGTCGATTACCTGGTGAAGCCCCTCAAATGGGAACGTTTTCAAATAGCGGTGGATAAGGCGATATCATACAACTCCCTGTTAAAAAGTGAAATACGCGATGAAGTGGAGGTGTTTTCAGGTGATTATATATTTGTTAAGGCAGATCGGCGGACCTACAAAATATTATTCAGGGACATTCTATTCATCGAGGGATTGAAGGATTATGTGGTGATACATACCCACGACCGACAGATCATTACAGCGATGAACCTTAAAACGATCCATGAGCAATTGCCGCAGAAGACGTTTTTAAGGACAGGTAAGTCATATATTGTAAACGCCATACATATCGATTCGTTCGATAATAATGATGTGTATATCGGCAAACATGAGATAGCAATCGGCAATGCTTATCGGGATTCTTTTATCGAAGAGTTTATGAGCCGTAAAACAGGGAGCAGATTGTAGACATCCATCATTACTTCACCGTCCTTTGCCCATCTGATTAAATATATTTGATCGTTCAAAACTATGATTTAAATGCATACAAATCATGTGCAGATATGCACATGATTTGTGCTTTAATGCACCATGAGGCCTTATATGGCTGTATTTTAATTGGCTGATATTTAAACTTGTATGTATTTGGTATGGTTTTGGATATTTGCTCTCCAACTGTTTATCCAGGTCAATCATTTTGTTCTATGGTTATCATTTTAAAAAAACATCCGGTAAATGACCGGGTAATTATAGGGATTGATCATACGAATGCGGACATAATGATAAAAACTCATCAACGATAAATTCAATTATTATGGCAACAAGTTATTTTGAAGATAAAGCACTTGAACCCCGGGATAAGGATATGGAAGTTGCGCTTGGTTCAACTTACCGTTTATTTGAGGAAATTTTCAGGTATCTCGTCGATACATATGAAGATATCCATCCGGAATGGAAGCATTACGGTAAAAAAATAGGATGGCAACTAAAACTATTTAAAGGAAAAAGAAACATCATGTTTATTGTTCCTTTTGAGGGACATTTTATTGTTTACTTTTCTTTCGGAGATAAAGCAGTTCAGCAGGTGATGGAAAGTAATCTGTCGAATGAACTGAAAACTGAATTACAAAATGCAAAAAAATACATGGAAGGCCGGGGAATAAACCTTCCCATAACAGAGAACACTGAAAATATTGATCATATAATAAAATTAATAGAAATAAAAATCAACAGTTAAAGTTGCATTACTGTAACATCACAAGTATAATACCGGGCGTTTAATTTACCTGATAAAGTAAATGTTGTAAAAATGAATAAGTTAGACACAATACTTGCCTTTAGGAACCTTAAGAAGAATAAGTTATCAACAGTGATCATGATATTTTCGATAATGGTTGGAATTTTTACATTTATTGTGCTATCGGGTTATATTGGCTATGAAAGAGATTATGATAAGTATGTAAATAATCATGAAAATATTTATCGCATTTATACTGAATTTTGTTCCCCCAATGGACAGGTTCTAACCAAACCAAAGAGTGAGAGAGGCATAGGGGAGGCTTTAAAAGAAAAATACCCTGAGGTAAAAAATGCTGGATTCGTTGGAAAACTTGCCAGTAAAAATTTTAGGATTGATGAAGAGATATTTTCTGAGGAATACAGTTTTTATGCTTCTAATTCAATATTGGACATATTTAATGTCACAGTCCTGCATAGCAACGATCATTCCAGATTGTTAAACGGGCCATACAAAGTCTTGCTTTCAGAGAGTATGGCACAAAAATTTTTTGGTAATGACGATCCCCGTGGAAAGATGATCTTTATGTATCCGGCATTTAATGTCGAAATTCAAGGCGTTTACACAGATTTTCCTGAACAATCACATTTCAGGCCACAAATGCTTTTTTCTTTCAATGAGGGTATGCATTTGCCTCCACCGGTTCTAGATAAATGGGGTACTCCTGACTTCTATACATACCTGGAACTAACAGATGACGCAGATATTAAAAATGTTGAGAATAATATTCATCAATTAGTAATCAGCGAAAAAAAGCAGTCTTTTGAAAACACAGGTACAGTTCATAAATATCATCTTCAGCCTCTGGCTGAAATCCATACAAAATCACATTTAAGCGAAGAATTATCAGTAAATATCCAAAACAGTTATTTGAATATCCTTTTAGCCATTAGTATTTTAATTGTTATTCTTGCTGGCTTTAATTATATATATTTCGCCAATACACGTATGGCGAATAATTCATTGAAGCTTGGGATCCAAAAGTTATTGGGTGCTGATAACCAGAATTTTCTTGTTCACTTTGTTTTTGAATCTTTTGTCATTCATGTAATTGCCCTGATCTGCTCAGTTATTCTGGTGGTTTTGTTGAAAGGATACCTGCTGAATCAACTCGGTTTTTCACTGGACTTTTCTTTCGCCAATCGCAGTTTTTGGATTGGCTTTACTTCAATCTTTCTGGCCAGTATTTTCCTTAACGGATTTGTTCCTTTTTATACCATAAACCGGAACAATTGCCTGCAATTAATTACTAATACCGGAAATAACCATTCAAAGAATACTTTAAGGATTGTTTTAACTGTTGTACAATTTATTGTAATCATTGCAATCATTGGTATGATTATCGGAGTCGATAGCCAGATTAATTATTTGATCAACAAGGATAAAGGTTACGATATTAATAACATTATCGCGATTGCAGTGCCAAAAAATATTAGCAGGCAATCACGGCTTGTTAAAGACCTTGATGCCTTTGATATCGATCTGATGAATCATCCCGGAATCGAAATGATAACAAGTACCAACATCATTCCCGGTGATTTCCCCCCATACAACTATAGTTTCACAGAGGTAGGTAAATCATTAGGCGGTAAAGCAGGGATTATCATTGCTGATTCAAATTTATTAAGCAATTATAACATTCAACTTTTAGCTGGTAGAAATTTCACCGACAATGATAGAACAGACCGTCATTCTTGTATTATAAATCTGAAAACCCTGAAAAACCTTGGATATGAAAAAGCCGAAGAAGCAGTAGGACGACAACTGTCATTAGAGGAAGAAAGTGGAATGTTTTCATATACTGCTGAAGTGATCGGGGTTTGCTCAGATTTTGACTTTGTTTCCATGTTCGAAACACCACATTCACTCATATTGGTTAATTGGACGGATATGCTTTGGGGATATTATATTATCAAAGTAAATGATAATTATAACAAAGCTGACCTGATTCCATTTGTTAAAGAAAAATACGATGCAACCTTTGATAATTTTCCTTTTCAATATTACTATGTCGACGATTATTTCAACCGACAGTTCAATGGAGAAGTTCATCTTAATTTGATCCTGAAACATTTTGTCATATTGGCTTGTATCATTGCTTTCATAAATTTATTATCAGTGACCTGGTTTTCTACAAGTTGCCGGACAAAAGAAATTGGGATTCGGAAAGTTTTCGGAGCTACGACTAGTGAAGTGGTTGTTTTATTGAATGTCTCAATTATTAAATGGATTGCATTGTCTTTCTTAATCGCCATACCCATCATCTGGATTTCACTCGACGAATGGCTGAAGTCTTTTGCTTATCAGATAAAAATGGATCCTGTGATACTTTTATTGCCGGGAATTGCAGCATTAGCTATTGGTTTTATAACTATTTCATTCATCACTTATTCTTTAGCAAAAAAGAATCCCATCGAAACAATTCATATGAAATAGAGTTTTGTATACATAGTTACATAGTATAAAATGTCAAACTAAACGTACATTTCTTTTATTTATGCGAGTTTTTCCATGGGTTATACCCACGGTTATTCATATTGAGGTTCTTCAGACCTCCTTTATTCAGCCCTTTATTCGCATTATTTATATATTTTTATATCTTGGTAGAATAACTTTCAGGGTTAATGTGTTAAAAATGACAATCATGAGACTAAAAATATTTATCATAATATTTTTGACTTTCATATCTGGAAATATTTTTGCTGACTCCTGGAGGTGGGCAGATTAACTTTTTATATGCATTTTGTGGGATCTTTTAAAGATAAATGAAAATAAATCAATTATGAAAAGTAATAAGGTGATCATCTTTTTTACATTGGCATTTGTTTCTTGTGTACAAATGAAATCTCAAACTCAACTTAAAAAGTTTGCCAATGAAAGAACATGCCATTGTATAGATTCACTTACAATGCAGAAAACTGTGATACCTCCAGTAGATTCAATAGCAAAATGTTTTTATCGAGGTGTTTCATATGCAATAAATAAAGAATACAGCAAAAAAGGGAAACTTCGTTTGTCCGGGAAAAAATTTTACGTAGTCTCAAGAGATTTATTGTCTTCCTTACAGGAAACTTTAAATTGTGATGCTTATCAGTATTATGTAGACTCGACAAATACAGTTATCATATTTAAATTTGACAGGCAAAGAACGGATTTGGATAATAAAAGGGATAAGAAATGAAATCAAACACATTGACTTATCAGGTTTATAGGAAATTAAATGTGCATAAATATGGAAATTTTATATAATAATTGAATCTTGGTTGAATACCCAAGTATATCGGTAAATTAAAAATAAGCAGATTGTGAGATAGAGCCTTTCAAAGCGAAAGCTATAATTCGCAAGCTCAGCAGGTAAAACATATCCCTTTTAAGGATGGGTTCTTGAGTCCGAGCCCTAAGCTGATTACAAGAATATAAGGATAAAAATACATAAAGCCGCAAGTTTCAAAAACTTGTGGCCTTATTTTTGTAAAAACGTGATAGGAAAATAACAGAAAAAAGCTAGTTTATGACAGGGGTTTGTTATAAAGTCATTCCGGATTCATTTTCGAAAAAATACCTTTAGCATATCAGTAAGCTGTAGATATCCGTCAGGAATAAGGGGATATATCAGGATTTTCTATTTTTTATAACTGTTGTACTCTTCATCAGTTACCGGCTTAAGCCATACGGTAGGCCCATTTTCTCTT
>JAISOY010000103.1 GCA_031275285.1 Bacteroidales bacterium
CAATCCATTCATCAAAACAGGGGTTATATCGCCGAGCGTCTTTTTGTCGATGATGAAGAAGCTGCCAATTCGCCCAATCAAACGATGACTACCTACAAATACGGCGGTGGAGATATCAAGTATACAGATGTCAACAGGGATGGTCGCATTAATGAAGCCGACAGGGTTCCCATCGGGTATCCGACAGTACCGGAAATAGTATATGGTTTCGGGTTCTCATTAGGTTACAAAAATTTCGACGTATCCGCATTCTTCCAGGGATTGGCTAATGAATCGTTTTGGATAGATGCCAATAATACTTCTCCCTTTGTCGGGGAAACTCAATTATTAAAAGTATACGCAGATGATCACTGGTCGGAAGAAAACAGGAACCTGTATGCCACCTGGCCCAGATTAAGTCCCGACAAAAATACCAATAACCTGCAAACCAGTACCTGGTTCATGCGGGATGGATCATTCCTTCGTTTAAAACAAGCTGAAATAGGGTATACTTTTCCCGGGCGCTGGCGGGAAAAAATGCGGATGTCCAACCTCCGTATTTATATAAGTGGCACAAACCTACTTACATTCAGCAAATTCAAATTATGGGATATTGAAATGGCTGGTAACGGATTAGGTTATCCCATTCAACGGGTATTTAATATTGGCCTTAACCTGTCATTTAATTAAGAATTCTAAAGAAACATAAATATGAAAAAAATAAAAATCATATATTTATTGATAGCCGGATGTTTGTCATTCTCATGCTCCGACTATCTGGATGTTGTACCGGAAGGAACAAGCCGTCTAGAAAATGCTTTCACTTTGAGATCCGAAGCCGAAAGATACCTGTTTACCTGTTATTCTTATATGCCGAAAGACGGTAACCCGAGCTCAGATCCTACGATTACCGGAGGTGATGAAATGTGGACCTTGACTAATCCTCCTCATCCAACCATTTCCCTGGACGGGCTTAAAATGGCCCAGGGCCTGCAGAGTGCCACAGTACCGCTTTTCGACAAATGGAACGGTTTGTACCAGGCTTTGAGAGATTGTAATATATTTTTAGAAAATGTAAGCAAAGTTCCCGATATAGAAGAAGAGGAAAGGATTCGCTGGATTGCCGAAGTAAAAACATTGAAAGCCTACTATCATTTTTGTCTAATGCGTATGTACGGACCGATACCTATTATCAGGGAAAATCTACCGGTCGATGCCGGCGCTGATGAAGTAAAAGTTGTCCGCGAACCCATTGACTCCTGCGTTTTTTATATGGTTCAACTATTGAATGAAGCCATACCCGACCTACCTTCTTCCATTACCAATAAAACAGAGCAACTTGGTCGCATATGCAGGCCTATTGCAGCTTCTTTGAAGGCAAAAATTTTAGTAACAGCAGCTAGCCCCCTATTCAATGGGAATACCGATCAGGCTACTTTGCTAAATAGAGACAAAGCCCAATTATTCAACCAGACCTACATGCCTGAGAAATGGGATTCAGCAGTTATTGCCTGTAAAAAAGCCATTGATCTATGCCACGAAGCAGGAGCTGTTTTTTATAAATACCCAGGCACATCCCAATATAACCTGACTGATACTATGCTTTTGCAACTAACCCTAAGGAATGCTATTTGCGACAGATGGAATGATGAACTGATCTGGGGAAATTCCCAAAGTATTCAAGGATCACTGCAGAATGTAACAGTACCTAAATTAGAAATACAATACAGGGATTATGCACAGCTTAAATCGGTACTGGGTATTCCCATCAAGATCGTAGAACAATTTTACACACATAATGGGGTTCCCATCAACGAAGACAAAACCTGGGGTGGAGACAGATATGCATTACAAGTGGCTGATGGGGATGATAAATTATACATTAAGCAGGGAGCCACTACTGTTAAGCTACACTTTGACCGGGAACCAAGGTTTTACGCATGGATAGGTTTTGACGAAGGAATCTGGTATGGTCAGGGAAAATTAGACGATAAAAAACCCAATGACCTTTATGTGGCACAATGTAAAAACGGGCAATTAAACGGGATCGTTGACCGGGATTTTGGCCCGGTAACCGGGTATTATCCGAAAAAATATGTTCATTACGAAAGCACTTATGCTACATCAGCCTTTAACACAAGGGATTACCCTTTTCCGATCATGCGTTTGAGCGATCTATATCTGCTCTATGCCGAAGCATTGAATGAAGCAGCAGACAATGAGACCAACAGGAATGATGCTTTAACATATGTAAACATGGTGCGGGACCGGGCCGGATTACCATCGGTGGAAGATGCATGGGATAATTTTTCCAGCAACCCGACAAAATATAAAAGCCAACTGGGTCTCCGGCAGATCATCCAGCAGGAACGACTGATCGAACTGTCATTTGAAGGGCATCGTTTCTGGGATATACGTCGTTGGAAAACTGCCATGGAAGCCTATAATACACCTATCAGAGGATGGGATTTAAAGCAAAGCCAACCTGAGTTTTTTTATAAACCGATCGTTTTACAAAAGCAAAACTTTGGTATCAAAGATTATTTCTGGCCGATACGTGAGAGTAACATTACCACTAACCGGAATCTGGTACAAAATATCGGATGGTAAGCATATCTTTATTAAGAATGAAAAGAATTTTTAAATATAAGAAAATGAACAAGATGAAAATATTTTTCAGTTCATGCCTCATACTGATTGCGTTGGGGTATTGCGGATGTAAAGAAGAAGGTAGACTGGATCAGGAAAATCCGGACGCGCCGGCTCCGGTACCTTTGACTGCCGATCATATCAAAGAGGTAAAAGCAATTCCCGGCGGTACCATAGTGAAATACAGAGTACCTCTGGATGAAAATTTATCTTATGTAAAGGCATCATATGAAATTGCTCCCGGAAATATAAAAGAAGCCAAAGCTTCCAAGTATATCGATTCATTATCCTTGGAAGGATTTTCAACGGCCGGAACATACAAGGTGATCATACACACGGTAGGAGAAAATCAAAAAGAATCCGATCCGTACGAATTGGAAGTTAATCCGCTCACGCCTCCGGTACTTACAGCCTTCTCCACCTTATCGATAAAAGAAATGTTCGGAGGTATAAGAGGTTCATTTGAAAATCCGGACAAAGCTAGTCTTGCTGTTGTTGTAATGGCTGATACACTAGATATCGGACTTTGGTCATCATTGCGTACCTTTTATTTCGGCCTACCTAAAGTCAGTTTTTCCCACAACGGAATGTCGCCGAAAGAAACCAAATTCGGTGTGTATTTAAGAGATCGCTGGGGCAACAAGTCCGATACACTAGTGGAATATCTGACACCTAAATTTGAAGAAGAAATTCCTAAAAACGCGACCAACTACAGCAGCGGATTCAAAAAACACACCCTTCCTTCCGATGAAGATGAACATGTAGAAGGTCCCGGATATGCTCTGGAAAAACTTTGGGACGGTATTACATCCGATGTAAATTCAAATATATTTGCAGGATTACATGGTATACCTATGCCTAGGACATTTACCATCAGTATCGGATGTGAAGCTATCATCAGCCGGATCGTGGTACATCAGCGGAAAGATTATGAATATACTGGTGCCGGCGTTAAAAAATTTAAGCTTTACGGCTCGAATGCCGATAAACCAGGTGACAGTTTAGCTCCTGGTGGAGACTGGATATTATTGGGTGACTTTGAATCTGTGATTCCCTCAGGTTCTGCCACTCCAACCGAAGACGACAAAATATATGCTAATCAACGTGGAGAGAATTTCGAACTGATTGAAACTCCCGAGACACCTGATCCATGGGTTCCGGTTAAATATATCCGGTTCCAGGCTATAGAAACATTTGAAGGAGGAAAAGCTTCCCAGATCATTATAGCTGAAATATCACTTCACGGACAAGTTCAAAATAAAGATTTATAAATTATGACTAAAATGAGCACATTATTTAAAATCATCCATTTGATCCTGGTTATTTCTTTTTCTATGGCTGCTTGCAAAGAAATGGATGACAATTATCAGCAATATGTGGTACCCGACGGCATTACATATCCCGGAAAGGCTAATCATGCCGTTCTTCACCCCGGAAGGGAAAGAGTGTTGATCACATGGCCAGCAGGAGCCGATCCTTCCGTAGTAAAGGCACATGTTTACTGGAACAATTATTCAGATTCCATCGTACTTGATATTCCTTCGGGAACCGATACGGTTCGTTGTCATATTGACCCACTTCCCGAAGGATCTTATAGTTTTATTATTCATACTTTCGATACTAAAGGTAATATTTCCATTCCGGTAGAATTGAATGGATTTGTTTACGGTGAATTATATCAAAGTTCTATTTCTCAACGCCTCGTCAAAGACTTCTCACTTGATCTAGGAAGCGGAAAATATCTCATTTCCTGGAACGATGCTGATATAACCAACGGTGCATGGTCAACAGAAGTCAAGTATAAAAATTTGAATGGTACAGATATAGTATTAATAAAGGAGGCAACAAAAGATACCACACTGATTTCTGATATAGACCTGTATGAACCTTTTTTCTACCGGACAATGTACATGCCCGATTCAGTCTCTATTGATGCATTTTATACAGATTATCTGGAATATACGATCGATGAAATAGCTTTACCTAAAGATAGAATGAAAATTCTCGCTTTTTCATCACAACATTCCGGAACGGCTAATCAGGCTTCGAACATTTTAGATGGAAATAATACCGGAACCAGATGGCATACCAATGCTTCCGGCGGAAATTTTCCTCATTTCATCACCATTGATTTCGGCGGAGTGGCGCCCCTTACGCGAATCACTGTTTGGTCTTCCCTCGTAGACCGGCCGGCAAATTCACCTGACCCAAGACATCCTAAACAATTTAAAATCGAAACCAGTCAGGATAATGAAACATGGACGGAAATAGCCACTTATGACTTTAGAAATGTGTTAGAACAAGACATACTTATTCCATTAACCTATGCAAGGTACATCAGATTAACAGGAGAACAACCCAGTTCATACAATGGTACCACCAATATCATGGCCTTAGGGGAACTTAGTTTTTATTGTAAATAAAGTAGCATCACATACAGAAGCACTTGAAAAATGAAAATTCAAGTGCTTCTGTTTTTATAGAAATAATCGTAAGGGAAATACATCCAAAATATGTACATTGACTTCGGAATACGAAACAAGATGGAGCCTATCAAATAAGTAATGAATCATTCACAACATATCATTAATTTTTAAAATTCATTTACCTAAAACAGCCAATAAATCCATTAAGCGTTAATTCATGAAAACAAACCAATATTTGCCGTTAAGTATTTCGTTATTATTACTGATTTCATTTTCATTATTGTCTTGCCAGTCAGACCGCAATGCCGTTGATAAACTAGCAGCAGAATTTGAGAATCCACCGCTTTCCGTTCGTCCCGGATCATACTGGTGCTGGCTGAACGGTAACATGACCAAAGAGGGCATAACACGCGATCTGGAAGCCATGAAATCCAAAGGAATGAATGGTGCAGAGATATGGGACGTTGCAGCCATCCGTCAACCGGGATTGATCCCTGCCGGTGAATCTTTCATGGGCGATCAATCGGTGGCTTTGATCAAACATACCATTTCGGAAGGAAAAAGATTACAGATGAGGATCGGAATGGTGGCATCGAGCGGGTGGAATGCCGGCGGTTCCTGGGTAACACCTGACTGGGCATCCAAAGCATTATATTTTTCCGAAGTACAGGCAGATGGTCCGGGAAAAATCTCCTTAGAACTGCCTTTCCCGAAGCTTTCGCAGCATTGTCCGCTAAAAGAAGACGGAACACCCGTTTTCTGGAAAGAAGTTGCCGTGTTGGCCGTTCCCCATAAAGAAGATAAGGTGATTGATCCTGCACAAGTCATCAATCTGACACCGTTCTTTTCGGGTGAAAAATTAAACTGGGAAGTACCGGAAGGCAAATGGGACATCATCCGTTTTGTCTGTTCGAACAACGGGCAGCATCTGATCGTTCCGAGCCCGAATTCCAATGGGCTATTCATTGATTTCTTCGATCCGGAAGCGACCAAACGACACCTGAAATATTTTCTGGACCGTTTGGGAATCACTATTGAAAATGCTTCGGAAAGCGGGTTTTCATATCTGGAATTCGACAGTATGGAACTGGATGAAGGGACACCCTGGACAGATAAGATGCCCGATATCTTTAAAGCCATGCAGGGGTATTCCATTGAAAACTTCCTTCCGGTTTTTACAGGCCGGAAAATGACTAACGATCAGGATCAAATGTTTCTATACGATTTTCGTAAGACCATCAGCGACCAGCTCATTTTCAGCCATTATACCACAGGTAGCGAATTCCTGGAACAGTACGGGATCGATCTGGTAGCTGAAGCCGGAGGCCCTGGACCTCCTGTTTGGAATTCATGTCCTGTAGATGCCCTGAAAGCCCTGGGTAATGTTTCCATTCCCCGTGGCGAATTCTGGATCAAGCACCGGAATATGTTCCTGATCAAGGAAATAGCCAGCGCCTCACATATCTACGGAAAGAACATTGTGGATGCCGAATCGTTCACTACGTGGAGAAGATGGCTGGATGCTCCTTTCGAATTGAAAAAACATGTAGACCGCGCTTACGCCGAGGGACTGAACAGTATCACATTCCACACCTTTGCAAGCACCGGTCCGGAAGATGGATTGCCGGGCCGTACATACCATGCCGGTCTGGATATGAATACAGGAACCACCTGGTGGGAAAAGTCCAAACCGTTTATGGATTACCTCTCCCGCTGCAATTATATGCTCCGCCAGGGATTGTTTGTTGCTGACGTATGTTACTACTACGGTGACCAGGCCCCCAATTTTTTCCCGTTATACCATGATGTTCCCGAAAAACCCGGATTAAAAGGGCTAAGCACAGGGTATGATTATGATGTGGTTAACTCCGATGTGATCATCAACAGAATGAGTATAAAAAACGGCAGGATCGCCCTTCCCGATGGAATGAGCTATGCTGTCATGATCCTTCCCGAACAGGAACAAATGCCTCTCTCTGTCCTGAAAAAGATAGCATCCCTTGTGTCGGAAGGAGCCGTGGTGATTGGTCCGAGACCGTTATCCATGCCCGGCTTGAATCAGGTTGAAAACGATAAAAAAGAATTCAGGGATATTTCGGAAAAACTATGGGGAGCCGTCGATGGTAAAGTGATAGAAAATACTTACGGGAAAGGAAAAGTGTTTTACGGCATATCACCGGATGAAGTACTGAAAAAGGTTAAAATATCCCGGGACTTCTATTTTGAAGGGACACCGGCGCTTGATTATATCCATCGTACGATCGGTACCAGCGAAATATATTTTATCAGGAATGAAGCGGAAACACCGGCAAAGGGTGAAGCGCATTTTCGCGTTGCTGGAAAAGCCCCGGAAGTATGGGATCCAGCCACAGGAAACATGAATGGTATCACTGGATACAAATCAGAACAGGCATATACTTCATTCCCGGTAGAATTACCTCCTCACGGATCCGTATTTATCGTTTTCAATAAATCCGACCGGAAACTACCTGCAATAAAAAAACCGGATCGTTTTTCGGAACAACCATTATCACCGCCATGGACTGTCAGTTTTCCCGACGGATGGGGTGCGCCTCCGGAAGTCATTTTCGATCAGATGCAATCATGGACTGAATCTGAAGATCCGGGTATCAAATATTTCTCGGGAACGGCAACATACCGGAAAACATTTACCCTTCCGGATAATGCTACCGGAAAACAATGCTGTCTCAATCTCGGTGATGTCCGGGAACTGGCAGAAGTATTCGTTAACGGGAAATCGGCGGGGATCTTATGGAAAAAGCCTTTCAACGTCGATATAACGCCCCTGGTTCAACCGGGAGAAAACGATCTGAAAATCGAAGTGGTCAATATGTGGGCCAACCGTTTATCAGGCGACCTGTTATTAAAACCCGAAGATCGTTTCTGCCGTACCAATCAACCATGGAACAGTGAAGTGATCCTTCCTTCCGGTTTGCTGGGACCTGTAACATTGAAAATAGGAAATGAGTGAGCAAGCAAAATCAGTTAAATAATATAATCATATAATTCTCAGGAAAATATTCTAATTCAGCCTTTATCAGATAATATGTTTGTGGTCATATTCACCCATTTGGAAAAATTGAATGATGAGAATCCTCATATAGTTTAGATTTCTTTTTAGGATCATGTACCCGTTGTCTTATTATATTTGCTATTTTTCGGATTAAATACTCAGTGCAATTTATTGTTTTCTTAAATCGCATTGGTCAAATTGATTACGGTAACATTAATTTTTATTGGTATCACTTAAAATATGAAAACGGATAAACTATTCCTGAGTATAGCAGCTGTTTCGTTTACAGGATTCCATGCTTACGGGGCACAGGACGTCCAACGGCCGAACATTATTATTATCATGGCTGATCAATTGCGGGCCGATCTGGTAAAACGCGAAGGATATCCGCTTAATACCATGCCTTTTGCCGACAGTCTGGCGCGAACAGGCACATGGTTCAACAGGGCTTACACGGCTGCACCCGCCAGCGGCCCTGCACGGGTTTCATTACTCACGGGAAGATATCCTTCTGCCACACGGGTCCGTTCCAATCATAACATCCGCGATGCCTTTTTTGAGAAAGACTTGTTCGATGTAGCCCGCGAACAGGGATATAAGACAGCACTGGTCGGTAAAAACCACTCCCATTTGTCAGACAAGAAGGCAGATCACTGGAGCATTTTTGATCACCTCGGGCAACAGTCAAAAAACAAGAGCAGCAAAGCCGCTGAATTTGACCGGTTTTTAGCTTCCACAGACTTTTATGCGAGTCTGGAACCAGCTCCTTTTGGCACTGAAACACAATTACCCTACAGGATGGTCGATGACGCATCCGGGTGGGTCGGGTCTCTTTCAGGAACACCTTTTTTAATTTGGTTCTCCATACCGGAGCCCCATAATCCTTATCAAACTTGTGAACCGTACTATTCAATGTTTCCACCGGAATCACTGCCAAAGATGCGGAGTAGTATGTCGGACCTTACCATCAAAGGCAGTAAATACGAGATACTGTCGGAAATGATGGAACAGGGGCATGAAGGATACATCGAAAATCTGCAAAGACTACGTTCCATTTATCACGGGATGTTACGGATGATCGACGATCAGCTGGCACGTCTGACTGTGGAACTGAAAAAGCTGGGTGTGTATGACAATACGATCATCGTATTCATTGCCGATCATGGCGATTACGTCGGCGAATACGGGCTGATGAAAAAAGGGGCCGGTCTTGATGAAGTGCTCACACGGATTCCCATGCAGTGGAGCGGACCGGGCATTAAGGCCTCTGAGCTTCCTCATAAAGCACATGTGAACATCGTAGACATATTTCCCACGGTATGTGAAATAATCGGGGCACCTGTCCCGGTCGGAGTCCAGGGACGCAGTTTATGGCCGATGCTACAGGGATACCCTTATCCCGAAGAGGAATTTGAAAGTATGATGGTAGAAGATGGCTATGGAGGAATGTATTACACCAAAGCCGACGGTACCGATTATGCTGTTGAAGGAGCAGTAGGGAAAAAGCCGGGATTGTTTTTTGATGAACTCAATACATGGTCGCAAAGTGGAACCATGCATATGCTCCGTAGCAACGAATGGAAATTAGTATATGATATGGACGGAAACGGGCAATTATACAATCTTTTGAAAGATCCTGCCGAATTGAACAACCTTTACCATGATAAAAAACATACAAAAACCAAAGATAAAATGCTTGAAATGCTATTGCGTTGGGAACTATCCACTCGCGACCATCTACCCATACCAGGTAAACGGTATCGTTTCAAGCGTAACGAACATAATTATCTCTTCAAAGTGAATGAATCCTGAAAAAACCGGAAAATCTTTCTCAAAACGAAGAATACGAAATGCAATCAACCAAACACAAATCATCCTGAAAATGTATCAAAACAACATCCTGAAAACAATCTTTATTTTCTGTGCCGGATTATTTTTACCGGTATATAACAGCACCGGAAGCCAAACATCGGCTCCATCCAAATCCCAGACAGATAACAGGATCCCTTTTGCGGATCCGTTCATCATGTTACACAATGATGTTTATTACGCTTACGGTACTTATTCCGGAAACGGCATTGCCGTGTGTACATCAGAAGACCTGTTCACATGGGAACCTGTCGAAAAACTGGCGCTGCATAAAAATGATGTTTGGGGTGACAAATGGTTTTGGGCACCCGAAGTATATCATGTAAACGGTAAATTTTACATGTATTATTCCGCCAATGAACATATCTGCGTTGCAGTGGGTGATCATCCTTTGGGCCCGTTCCGGCAGGAAACGAAAAAACCAATGATCGATGGAGAAAAATGTATCGACAACACCCTGTTCATCGATGATGACGGAAAACCCTATCTTTTTTTCGACAGGTTCAACGATGGCCTGAATATCTGGGTAGCGGAACTGAAAGACAATCTTACCGAAATAAAATCCGGAACCATGCATCAATGCATTCATGTATCCCAGGAGTGGGAAAAGGTATGGCCAAGGGTAAATGAAGGCTGTTATGTCATCAAGAAGAATGGAATATATTACATGACTTATTCTGCCAACAGCTATGAAAGCCAGTTCTACGGAATCGGCTTTGCCACGGCAACAAGCATAACGGGACCATGGACCAAATATGAGCAAAACCCCATATACCAGAAACCCGGCAATCTGGTAGGTGTAGGCCATAGCGCTATGTTTACGGATAAAGACGGTAAACTTCGTATCGTTTTCCATGCCCACAATAACAATGAAAAAATTCATCCCCGGCATATGTACATCAGTACCGTCCATTTTGAACAGAAAGACGGAAAAGAAACAATGAAAATAGGTCCGGAATTCATCATACCTGTTTGGAAAAATATGCAACATGCTGTATATGACTTAATTTCAATGGAATAATCCTTATCCTGATTATCCTTTTATAGCTTTGATAATTATAAATGTTTGAATTTTGCAACTTTTCAAAGAATCGAATAAATATTAATCATAGCGAACAGTTTCCAATACTGATTCGCATAAAGCATTAAAATCCTCTTAAATGAAAACAAAAAGCATGATCATCACTTTATTGGCACTATTCGCTATGTACGGATGCAGCCAAATAGAAGATCCGTCAACAAACAGTGATAAATTCCTTGTCGGTATTTTCTGGCCTCCGGTATGGGAACACACCAACCCTGAACAATACCAAACCATTAAAGAAGCAAACGTTGACTATATCCAGAATGTGTTAGGCGGCTTACTGGATACAGAAGAAAGAAATATCCGGATGCTGGAATTGGCGGAACAAAACGGATTAACAATGTATGTAGCTGATCCCCGTGTGAGAGGAAGTGAAGATGACATTATAGCCATGATGGACACGTACGGTAAATACAAAGCCGTTTCAGGATATTACATTGTGGATGAACCAGGTATCAATGGATTGGACGATATAGCCCGGAGATACAAAACCATTTTGTCATATGATAAAAATGTAACCCCTTATGTCAACCTGTTCCCACATTGGGCCGGACCGGTTGCTGAAGATTATGAAAATGCTTATGTCGGAAAATGGATAGAATTATGTGGAAAAGAAAATATGAAATACTTATCCTTCGATAGTTACCCTTTCATGCACGACGGAACTTTCCGGGAATCCCATTATATAAATCTGGATATCATACGTAAAGCAGGTTTGAACAATAACATCAAAACATCTTGTTATACACAATCCGTAGGTATACCGGGGGCTTACAGAAGGCCAGACGCCACCGATCTACGCTACAGTGCATTTTCCAGCCTGGCATACGGGATAAAGAATATTGTCTGGTTCACTTATTGGACACCCACCAACAGAGGTGAAGTATTCACCAATGCCGTCATTGATTCTTTGGGGAACCGTACCGATCTGTATGAACCCTTCAAAAAGATCAATGGTGAGATGAAACAACTGGGCAAAACACTGGTCCAACTAGATGCAAAGGAAGTATATCATACAGGAAATACACCGGAAGGTTGCCTGCCATTGCCGGATAATTTTGTATTTGTACCCCAGTCGTTTGAAGGAGATTTCATTGTATCTTACTTTACTGATAAAAAAAACGGCAAAGAATATGTAATGGTTGTAAATAAATCCCTTAACAAGGATAAAAAATTACACATCACATTAAATGATCGTTATAAAAAAGTAAAAAAAGTATCTCCGGTTACAGGGAAACCCGATCAATTGAAATTAACAGGAAAATCATTTGATGACGCATTGCCTCCCGGTGATGCCGCATTGTACCATATTCAATGATCTTTAACTGATGTGATATAAAAACCCTGTATCAGGGTGAGAAAAGGCAAAAACTTTAATCTCTGTTAAAAATTAAATTTCATCCATCATTTTTGTATATTTATACCCATCATTAATAAATCATTAACTTTTGAATAAACCAGGAAATTGCCATGAACATTACTGTTCACCAATCATAATGATTATCTATGGCGTATGTAGTTTCGCTGAGCCGTTACCTATGGTGAACCCTTTGGGTTTCAGGGTTCATCTGACCTTAAAAAATAAACTTAGCGCAAGCGTTCGTTCTCATGGAGCGCAAGCGTAATAAATTATAAATAAATGAAAATAATCCTCCTTCGCTTTTGCTTTATCCTAACTCTTGGGCTACCTTACCTTATTTTCGCTCAAAAAGCTTATCAGGCGCCGCAATTATCCGATCCCGACTCTTGGTCAATGATCTTAATACCTGATCCCCAATCTTATGTAAAGTTTGCACGGAACCAACCTTTACTGGAACTCATGACAGCATGGATAGAGGACAATGTCGGAAAACTGAATATTAGCCTGGTACTTTGTACCGGCGACATGGTGGAACAAAATGAACTGCTGAATCCTGACGGAAAAAATGGCGACCAACCGAGTAAGTTACAATGGGAATCCGTTTCAAAGGCTTTTAACCGGTTGGATGGAAAGGTTCCCTATATGGTAACGACGGGCAATCATGATTTCGGGATTGTCAGCTCAGAAAACCGGCGGACCCATTTCAATGAATACTTCCCTGTGGATAAAAATCCACTGAACATGAAAATGTTGCGCGATGTATCTCTGGATGAGTGGGGTGTTCCTACATTAACCAATGCAACCTACGAATATACTTCTCCTCACGGGAAAAAGATGCTGATCCTGGTCCTTGAATTCGCCCCCCGTGAAGCCACTATAGAATGGGCAAAGAAAATTGTTAACCAGGAAAAATATAAAAACCATGAAGTCATACTTCTGACACACTCTTACCTGAATTCCAAAAGTGAACATATTGTAAAAGAAGGTTATGCTTTAACAGATGCCAACTATGGGAAAGCCATCTGGGAAAAATTAGTCCAACCTTCCGGCAATATAAAAATGGTGTTTGCCGGACATATCGGTGCTCCGAATAATCCACAGGCTCACTTAGGGTTCCGTACCGACCTGAATGCCGCCGGAAAAGAAGTACAACAAATGGTCTTCAATGCACAGGCGCTGGGAGGCGGATGGCATGGAAACGGTGGTGATGGCTGGCTGAGGATCCTTGAATTCATGCCTGATGGAAAAACCGTGAAAGTCCGTACCTTCTCTCCCTTATTTGCCATATCACCATCTACACAGCATTTAGCGTGGAGAACAGAGGATTATGACGAGTTTTCATTCACACTGGATTAAACATACATCTTATGAGACATTATATAAGTAAATTCCTGATTATATTCTCCGTTGCCGCATTTTTTGGGTCCTGCAACCATCCTAGGACGGAAATGATCAAATTTGAAGATCTTGCCGGTAATTTCGTGAACCCGCCCAAAGAATACAAAACAGCCCCTTTGTATGTCTGGAATACGGAAATAACAAAAGAGATCATTGACAGTACCATGCTGGGATTAAAAAAACGTGGCTTCGGAGGGGTTTTCATACATCCGCGTCCCGGATTGATTTCCGAATATATTTCCGACAAGTGGTATGAAATGTTCCGTTATACCCTGGATAAAGGGAAAGAACTTGATATGAATGTATGGATATATGATGAAAATTCATACCCAAGCGGTTTTGCCGGAGGACATGTTCCTGCAGAAATGCCTGAAAGTTATGATCAGGGACATGGGTTATCCATGAAGAAATTCGAAACACTTCCGGATAATGCCTCGGATTTTTTCATCTGCATGAAAAAAGAAAATGATACTTTTAAAGATATCACGACCAATCTGGAAACTGAAAAGGGAAAAAACGGGGATTATTACCTGTTTTCCAAAACTTATCCCGGAAAATCACCCTGGTACGGAGGATTTTCGTATGTCGACCTCCTTTATCCCGGTGTAACCGAAAAGTTCATTGAAATCACCATGAACGGATATGAAAAGATAGCAGGGGATGAATTCGGTAAATCCATGCCCGGATGGTTCACTGATGAACCCAATATACATTCGTACGGAAGCACCCGCTGGACTCCGGATCTTTTTGATGTATTTCAAAAAAAATGGGGTTATGACCTGAAAAGCAAATTGCCTCTCTTATTTGAAGAAACCGGTAATTACCAGGAAGTAAGGCATAATTATTTTCAGACGTTGCTCCAACTGTTTATTGATCGTTGGGCCAAACCATGTTTCGAATACTGCGAGGCCAGGAACCTGAAATTCACCGGCCACTACTGGGAACATGGATGGCCGGATATGGGACATGGACCGGACAACATGGCCATGTATGCCTGGCATCAACTTCCGGGAATCGACATGTTGTTCAATCAGTTCAATGAAACATCGGCGCAGGCGCAGTTCGGAAATATCCGTTCCGTAAAGGAACTAAGCAGCGTAGCTAACCAAATGGGTTATAAACGCACACTCAGCGAAACATATGGCGGCGGAGGATGGGAAGAGACATTCAAAGACCTGAAAATGTTGGGTGATTGGGAATATGCACTGGGAGTCAATTTCATGAACCAGCACTTGTCCCACCTGAGCATTGCCGGCGCCCGTAAATATGATTATCCCCCCACCTTTTCGGAACATTCACCCTGGTGGGATCATTATACCCCACTTAATATGCATTATGCCCGCCTATCCATGGCATTATCGGCCGGGGAACAGATGAACGACATCTTGGTCCTGGAACCCAATACATCTATATGGCTATATTATGCTTACAGTGGCAGTAACAAAAGGTTATGGGATATCGCCAACGCTTTCCAGTCCATGGTTACCCAACTTGAAAAAGCACAGGTTGAATATGATCTTGGTTCCGAAAATATCATCAAAGACCAGGGTTCGGTGAAAAAGAAAAAATTAGTGATCGGTCAGCGGGCTTATTCTACGGTAGTTTTACCTCCTTTCACAGAAAACCTGGATGCACCGACATTTAATTTCATCCGGCAATTTGTAAAAAACGGAGGTAATTTGCTGGCTTTCTCCAAGCCTGAACGGATAGAAGGTACACCCAACGAAGAGATCAAAAATTTCTTCAATAACAATGAAAAGATCACCTATCTCAATGAATTGACCCCTGAAATTATCCGGAAACACTTCACATCTCCGGATATCTCATTTGAGAATATCCGGGGTGGAAATCTGTTTCATCACCGGAGAACCATGTCTGACGGATATGTTCTTTTTCTCGTAAATTCCGACCTGGATAATTATACATCCGGACAGGTATCCATCAACGGAAGGGATGCCGTTGAACTGGAAACCCTAACCGGAAAGATCATTGATTATGCTGAAACAGAAAACGGGGAAAAGATCAAAATCGACTTCCATATTCCTCCTGCCGGAAGTACTTTATTATATATCAGTAATAAAAAACTACAGGGATTTGAAATGCCCCATGCATCCGGAAAATATGAAATGATGTCTTCTGTAGGAACAATCACAGCCTCTCCTGTAGAAAAAAATGTTTTAACCATTGATTTCTGTGACCTCCATCTGGGAAATGAGGTATTTGCCGATCAACACATATACAATGCCGCTGACAGGGCCTTTAAACATCACGGATTTACACACGGGAACCCATGGAGCACATCCGTACAATATAAAGACAACATTGTTTCACGGGATACTTTCAAGACAGGGGGCTTCAAAGCCGTATATAAATTCACGGTAACCGGAAATTTCGAATTATCAGGAATACAAGCCGTAGTGGAAAGGCCCTGGCTTTACCGGATACAGATCAACGGAAGTAACATCGATCCGGAAAAGGAATGGTGGCTTGACAGGGATATGCGCATACTTAACATAGGAAAATATGTCAAAAAAGGAGAAAACTTATTGACTTTGGAATTATCCCCGATGAAAATCCTTGCGGAAATAGAACCGGTATACCTTCTGGGAAATTTCTCATTGGAACCGGCAGCCAAAGGATGGAGTATCCGGCCTCCTGTAAAGGAATTTTCAACAGGAAGCTGGAAAGAACAGGGATGGCCTTTCTATTCCCGCAGTGTAGCCTATACAAAAGTATTTAACGTCAATGATCCGTCCGGCAACTATCGTGTACGCCTGGGAGATTTTGCAGGCACCGTAGCAGAAGTCTCCGTGAATGGAAAATCAGCAGGAATTATCGGATTTGAGCCTTATACCATCAATGTTTCAGAATTCATCCGGGATGGAAGCAATTCCATAGAAGTGAAAATAGTGGGAAGTAACAAGAATCTCCTCGGTCCGTTCCATAATAACCCAAGAAAAGGATTGACCTCTCCCTGGGATTTCCGTAATGTGAGAAGCTATCCGTCCGGTAAAGATTACCATCAGTTTGATTACGGATTAATGGATGATTTCTGGCTGGAAAAAGAGAATTAATATTCTTAATGAAAATCAAGATAACATGAAAAACAAGTGCTTGTATATTCTTTTAATTTGTTTGATTACCTGTTGCAAAACGACATTAACTACAAAAGAGGTAATGCAACAACTTGGGAAAAACCCATATATTGAAATAGATGGACAACCATCCACAAGAAAAATTCTGCTTACATATGAAGCATCCGATATCGCCACCTTTAGCGTATATAAACTTAAAAGCTCAGTAAAAAAATTCGGTCCGAATGCAGAAGATGGTGCTATTAGTATACAAACCATTTCATATGCAACAGAACAGTTTGAAACATTATTTAGCAATCATTCAGAAGAGTATAAGAAATTGATCAATCATGTTAATAAAGATGAATTACAATATATTTTGAACGGACAGGTTTTAGTGGTAAATCCTGCAGGTACCCTGGTTTCACTTGACAAAAGATCATTAAAAGAAATAAAAATTATCCATCAAAAAGAATTAGCTGATAAGTACCAGATCGAAAATAAAACAATTGGAATAGCTATTAAAGCCAGAAAATCTAAAAAATAACCAGTTCGAACAAATGAAAGTTTAGTTCTTAAGATTGATCAGCGTAAATCAGGAAAAAAGTTATTGTTCTTGCGTTCGACAAAGTTTTCATACTTCATCGTATTAAAAGGAAAACTCCCGCTTCCCATACCAAGGAAAGCAGGAGTTTTTTAGTTGTTATACCGGTAAATATCAGGTATCATATCCGAAATCATATAGTTAAAAAGAGATCCGGAAAAAGGATGAATAAAGCACCATTCAGAATGCTGATGCACCCAACACAATCGTCACATTTTGATTATTTTCAATTATGGGCAACTTATCCGGAACTCAGATTATATGTATGTTTGATTAAATAAATTATAGTAGAGATATTATCTTTTTATATTTTTACCATTCATAAAAAATCGTGTAATGAAAAACAAAATCTGTATTCTGTTGTGTTTCATAAATGTATTAATGATCAATCCGGTATTATCCCAAGACGGATATTCATCTGTTTATACTGTACAACCTGAAGATCCGTTGGCCGTATATTTCACTGCCGACCGGTTCGATGTGGTCAACGACGGTTCCCGGGATGTTTCCGAAGCATTGCAGGAAGCCATTAATCAGGTGCAGGAAACGGTCAGGTATGGAGTTTTGTTTATTCCGGAAGGCACTTACCGGATCAGCCGAACGATCCATGTATGGAAAGGCATTCGTCTGATCGGTTATGGGAAAAAACGTCCGGTGTTTCTTTTGTCCGGAAATACACCCGGGTTCCAGGATGGAAGAGGAAAATATATGTTCCATTTTTGTAGCGACCGGTCCCGGCAGGGACGCCCGGTACAAGATGCCAATGCCGGTACATTCTACAGCGGCATGCGGAACATCAATATACGCATCGAACGCGGGAATCCTGCAGCTGTTGCTGTACGGTTCCATGTTGCCCAGCATTGTTTCCTTTCCCATATGGATTTCGAAATGAACGATGGAAATGTAGGAGTCGAGGATACCGGGAACGAGATCGAATACTGTCGTTTCTTCGGGGGTGATTATGGGATCAACACGACCAAAACTTCTCCCGGATGGCAGGCGCTCGTGATCGATTCTTATTTTGAAAAACAGAAAAAGGCGGCCATCAGGACCCAGGAAGCAGGATTGATGCTTATCCGCAATCATTTCCGGAAACTCCCCGGCGTTGTCAGTATTAACGAAGGATATCCCGAAGAATTATGGATTTCGGATTCCCGTTTTGAAGACGTAACCGGACCGGCTGTGGTTATCAGCAATGAATACAACGCCAGGACACAGATCAATCTGGAGAATATCGTATGCCTTAAAGTTCCCGAACTGATACAGATGCGGACAAGCAGGAAAAAGATAGCTCTCCCGCACAAACAATATTTGGTAAAGGAATTTACCCATGGATTAGTATACGAAAATCCTGCCGACCGACCTGTAATGAAAACCATACAGGATATTATCGCTTTGAAAAGCCTTCCTTCACCGGTACCTTCGGATGTTCCCCTATTGCCCGGAACGGAGACCTGGGTGAACCTGAAAACACTGGGAGCCAAAGGTGATGGGAAGAGCGACGATACGGATATTCTGGAACAGGCTATTGCCAACCACCGTACCATATACCTTCCCGGTGGCCATTACCGGGTTACCCGGCCTATTGTGCTGAAAGAGCATACCATCCTGATCGGAATGCATCCGTCCATTACACAGATCATGATCCGCGACAGTACCGAGGCGTATCAGGGAGTGGGATCGCCGCTGCCCTTGCTGGAAACGCCTAAGGGAGGTACCAACATCGTTACCGGCATCGGGCTGAATACTTCCGGCGTAAATCCGCGGGCAGTAGCCGCCAAATGGATGGCCGGTCCCCGATCGATGATGAATGATGTCCGGTTTACAGGCGGACATGGTACCTATACGCTGAGCGGCAGGCATATTCCCGAATACAACGACAACCGCACCGCCGACGGAATTCCTTACCGGACATGGGACAGCCAGTACTGGAGCCTGTGGATCACCGAGGGTGGCGGGGGGACATTCAAAGATATCTGGACACCCAGTCCTTATGCGTCGGCAGGTATGTATATTTCCAATACCTCCACAGAAGGCCGTTTGTATTACATGTCGAGCGAACATCATGTACGTTATGAGGTGGTGCTGTATAATGTTTCCAACTGGAAATTTTTCGGATTACAGCTGGAAGAAGAAAGCGGGGAAGGACCGTATTGTCTGCCGGTAGATATCCGCAACTCCGAAAACCTGCTGTTTGTGAATACCTTTCTATACCGGGTAAGCCGGGTTACCACTCCTTATCCGTATGCTGTCCGGGTAGAGAATTCAAAAAACCTGACTTTCAAAGGACTGCACAACTACAGCTGGACCAAATATGTTTTTGAAAATACCCTGTATGACTGGACATCCGATACACAAGTCCGTGCCCGGGAGATCGCACTATTAAAAATTTCCGGGAATACTTCTGTTCAGACAACAGCCGGTAACGAAAAAGTGGTGTCTCCGGGTGAAAAAATCAAAAGGCTGGCCGGGGGATTTTCCTATATTGACGGTATTACATCGGATTCCAAAGGGAATGTGTATTTTGTAGATTCGGAGTGGCAGCATATTTATCGTTGGGGAACGGACCATCGTTTATCATTGATCAGTGATATGCCCATTCGTCCGGTATCGCTGGCTTGCGATAAAAATGACCATCTGCTGATAGTAACGCGTTTTATCCGGCAACCTTCGATAAATACGCGGGGAGAGATCGGCGTGGTCGGTTTTGATCCCGCTCATCCGACAGCTACCATGTACATGTATACTTTGAAGGAAGTACCGTTTGACGGTCACACAAAGGGAAAAAACATATTTTACCAGACAACCCGCCACAGGAATGAGAACAACCTGCCTGCCGCATTCATGAGAAAGGTCAATACCGGATTTATTTCAAGGGACGGGGTAACCATTATACCCAATACCAACGATATCGGACAGACCTACTCGCTTAAGCCGGCGATTCCAGGCCAACCGTTTTATGTAAGTACCGGGCCTGGGTTAAGAACATACCGTTTTTCGGTCAGTGCCGACGGGACATTGTCCGACCCGCATTTATTTTCCGAAAACGGAGCATTTGACTGTACCTTCGATACGGAAGGAAATGTGTATATTCCCGCCGATCATGTGATGGTATACAACCGTGACGGAAACCTGATCGATGAAATTGAAGTACCTGAAAGACCCTCTACGGTAATGTTTGGCGGGAAAGACAGGGATATTCTTTTTATTTGTGCAGGTACATCCTTGTATTCGGTAAAATTGAAAAATAAGGGCCTATAGGTTTGTTGGTTTTCTTATTTGAGTGGGGTTAGTTTATTCCAATATTATGATGTTTTTCTTGATATCCATTCCTTTAATCCTAAAATGCCAGGTGGCGCTTCATGATGCCACTCATTTCCAAAAGTCTTATCCAGATATTTGAATATTTCCTGATTATATTTGATCAGGACCGGAAGAGGCGCTGAAAAATGTTGTTCCTTCTTTTGTATCAGTTCCTTTTCAAATAACAGGTAACCTATCTGATATTTTTTCCAGAATTGATCAGCAAAAAATTTTTCTTTATTGCCGGCATTGGTACAGGCAAATAACGTAGCATGACCGGTTTTTATCTCTTTTTTAGCGGTTCTGACTGAATATTTTTCCTGATCATACCATAAGGGAAGAATGATCTTTAATGATTCGACAGGAGCATTCTTTATAAAAATGGTCGTATCAAATGAAAAACAACCAACACAGGAAAAGTTCAGCTGGTATTTTCCCGGTTTTAAATGATCGATTCTAAAAAAGCCTCCGGAATCAGCCATGTGTCCTTTTCCGTTTTCCCCTTTGATCCGTATATATGCATCTACAGGCGATATAGCCGGTATATAGCTCCCATCTACAGATGATATCATTTCATATTCGTTGATATATACTTTTCCTGCGATAAAATAGTCCTGATCAAATGCCAAAAGACACTGATTTATAAATGATAATAATATGATCGCAGGTAAAATGATTTTCATACTTACTCATCTTTTTGATTGTTGACTTTCCTGATTTATGAACTTTTAACTTACTACTTTTCAAAATTATTCCTCTATGAAAAACAATTTCGCCATTAATAAAGTTCACATAATGACAGATTAACCCATTTAATGTTGCCTGGTAGTTTTTCTAAATGTAAGAGTAATCATTAAGTAACAGACAAACAATTACCACAAATTCCTTTTATGATGATTTCACATTCTTCCCCTTTGAATCCATCCGGTAAATGATAGGTAATGGCAGGAACATCTTTAAGGCAAGTAACAGAACGGCATTTTTTACAAAAAAAGTGACTATGGTCTTTAGTATGTGGAGAAGTTTCATTTAACGCATATTTCACCGTTTTGTTATCGACGTTTATCCGGTGTATCAGGTCTGCTTCCAATAAAGTCTGAACAGTACGGTAAAAAGTAATACGGTCGTATAAATCCCCCATCTCCTGTTTAATATCATCCTCTGTCAGCGTTACAGCCTTCTTTTGCAGTATATTGATCAGCATGATCCGTTGGGCTGTCTTCTTGAGTCCCTTGCTCCTGAGTAATTCTATGGCATTCATATTTTATCATAAAGGATTATGACAAAGATAGTAAAAAACAAAATAAAATAAATTTTCTCAATTTCATTAAATGAAACAGTGTTGCATTTAATGAAATCTATATATTTGCAGTTTCTTTTATATTCATTTTGATGAAAAGAAACAGCGCAAAAAAAAATATTTTGTCTTGTTTATTGACGGTATTATGTTTTATGGTTCCAATGATACTTGTTAAAGCGCAGGACACGGATTCTATCGCTACCATAGAACTGGAAAGTGTAACAGTGAACTCTGTTTCTTATGAAATGGCTGGCAAACGTAACTCGGCCATACCGGTAGAAGTAGCAGGAAAAGATTTTCTGAACAGGCATTTCACAGGAAATCTGATACAGGCACTAGAATATATCCCGGGAGTACGTTCCATGGACATAGGATCCGGAGTCTCTAAACCGATGATCCGGGGAATGGGATTCAACCGCATATCTGTCACGGAAAACGGCATTAAACAGGAAGGGCAGCAATGGGGAAGCGACCATGGATTGGAAATGGATGCATTCAATATAGAACAGGTAACCATTCGTAAAGGCCCTTCATCATTGATCTACGGTAGCGATGCGATGGGAGGTGTTATTGAGATAACACAAATTACGCCTCCATCGAACAACCAGGTATTCGGTGAAGTGGCTCTACTTGGAAAAAGCGTAAACAGCACCCTGGGAGGTTCACTCTTACTGGGCATTAAGAAAAACGCATGGTATACTAAAATGCGTTATTCCCAACAACATTTCGGAGATTATAAAATCCCTACTGATACCATTGTTTATCTGACACAAAAGATCCCTATATACGACCGGATACTAAAAAATACGGCAGGTTTTGAAAGAAATATACATCTATATTCGGAATACCGTAAAGGGAAATATTTTGCCCATTATATCATAAGCGATAACTATCAGAAAACCGGATTCTTTCCCGGTGCACATGGCATTCCGGATATTTCTGCTACCCAGGATGATGGTGACCGCCGTAATATAGGGATGCCGTACAGCAAGGTCAATCATCTTAAAATCGTTACCAGGCAACAGTACATGTGGAACAAACTGGTAGGTTCATGGGACATAGGATATCAGTATAACCACCGGGAAGAATGGAGTAAATTTCACACCCACTACGCAAATCAGGCTCCACCGGAAAATGATCCCGACAGGGAATTACTTTTTTCTTTGCAGACATACAGCTCTTCTATCAAGGTGAAGACCACCACCAGTACAATCTGGGAACACAGTACAGGATGGGATGTACAATACCAGCAAAACCGGATTGACGGCTACTCATTTCTCTTACCCCGGTATGACCGTTTCACGACAGGATGGTACGGATATACCGCCTGGCGGCCTTCAACACGTTTTTTTCTTAACGGGGGAATCCGTTATGATTACGGGTCCATCGATATTTCACCTTACACCGATCCATACCTTACGACCTACCTTCAGGAAATGGGATATAATGACGAATTGATCGCATCCTATAAATGGCGCAGTTATCCTGTAAAACGGAATTTCGGGGATTTCTCCGGATCATTGGGTATGGTATGGAATATCCGGACACACCATCTGTTAAAAGGGAATATCGGGCATAGCTTTCGCCTCCCCGGAGCCAATGAATTGGCATCCAATGGTGTTCACCACGGAACATTCAGGCATGAACAGGGTAATCACACCCTCAATTCCGAAAAAGGATGGCAACTGGACATTTCATATTTGTATGAAGATAAAAACATATCATTATCCGTCAATCCGTTCATAAGCCGGTTCAGTAACTATATTTACCTGAATCCGGCCGGTGAATGGTCGATACTTCCCCACGCAGGGCAAATTTACCGCTATACCGGGGTTAAGGCGGTTTTTGCAGGCGCAGAATGGTCATTCAGTATAGGTATCTTTTCACACCTGAATTATTCTTTCACAGGAGAATATGTATACACCTATAACCTCGACGAACATACAGCACTGAGCTTCTCTCCTCCCCTATCTACGCGCCACACGATTACATTTACGGGAAAAATATTCCGGCTGTATACAGAATGGCAGTATATCGGTTGCCAGAATAGGGTGGCAAAAAACGAAAGTACGACTCCGGGAGCTCATTTATTTAACCTTGGAGGTAGCCTCAACATTCCTCTGGGTAAAACATGCATAGATATACAGCTATCATTACGTAACATGCTTGATACCAAATACTACAATCATTTAAGTTTTTACAGGAAAGTTGAAATCCCGGAACCGGGACGAAACATTCAATTATTGATCAAAATACCATTTAAATTTCAAATAAAATGAAAACAAATATCCTGATAGTGTTTTTTACGGTGATCTTTTCATCCATGCTGCTGATTGCTTGTAACGATGATGATGGAGACACGACTCCACCCGTTATTGACCTTATTGCACCCGGAGAAGGTGCTGCATTTGAAATAGGTGATGAGCACGGAGTTCATCTCGATATGGAATTATCCGACAACGAAATGTTACAGTCTTATCAGGTAGAGATACACAGTAATTTTAATGGACACCAACACAGCACGACTGCAAAATCAGAAGAAGGAACTAAGGCATTCTTCTTCAAAAATTCATGGGATATATCCGGAAAAAAGAATGTCAAAATCCATCACCATGAAATCATTATCCCTGCAAATGCAACCCCCGGTAACTATCACCTGATGGTTTACTGCACTGATGTTGCAGGAAATGAATCATATGTGGCCCGGAATATTGTGTTAAGTTCCGAAGAACAGGCTCACGAACACTCATACCAATGAAGTAACAAATAGGTAAAATATTTCCGGAAAAGCAGGTGCAAAAAGCAAATCTTCGGTAAGAATTAACGATCTGATTAAATGGGCCAAATCAGAATTGTTTTTCTATTCCGTCAACCACCTCTTTACTGATCGGGTTGACGCGGGAAGGATAAAATTCCTGTAAATTCCCCTGTTCGTCTATCAGGTATTTACCGAAATTCCATTTGGGTTCTTTGGTATTCCAGCCGTTTTTCTCTTTATCGGTTAGCCATTGAAAAACGGTGTTCTTATTCTTTCCTTTTACATCCGATTTTTCCATCATCAAAAATGTGACGCCATAATTGCTCTGGCAAAACTGGGCAATGGCCTCATTAGAATCCAATTCCTGATTCCCAAAATTATCCGAGGGAAAACCGATCACTACCAGCTTACCGGCATACTTCTCGGAAAGTACCTGCAAGTCGGCATATTGTTTGGTAAAACCGCATTTAGACGCTGTATTGACAATCAGCACTTTCTTACCTTTAAACTGTGAAAAGTCAATTTCTCGGCCATCCAGTGAAGTAAAATTCAACTGGTAAAAATCCGTTTTTGATTTTTTATCCTGGGCATTACCCATAAATGGTATAATCATCGAAAGAATCAAAAGGACAGATATACAGGGTATTTTCATTTTATTCATTATTACAAAATTTTATTCCAGATTTTTTATATCTACAAATATATAAAAGTTATCATTCCGGGTAACTTATAACAATAATCAAAGGCAAATAAATCGACATTCTATACCAAGATTGAGATCCAGCCAGACAAATAAAAACAGGATTCATTATTTATCGTTCATCATTCATTTTCTATTATTCATTGAAATCATTATTTTTGTTGCTATCAACTTTAAACCAATAATTATTTATGAAATCACCAAAGGTATATCTGGTAATTTTTGCGTCCCTGTTCTGGCTGGGGCTTACCGCACAAACTGTCGATAAAATCACAGATCCTGTTGAATGGGTCAACCCTTTAATGGGAACACAGTCAAAGTTTTCCCTGTCTAACGGGAATACCTACCCTGCCATTGCTGTACCATGGGGGATGAACTTCTGGATGCCGCAGACCGGCAATATGGGTAACGGATGGGCTTATACCTATGATGCGGATAAAATCCGTGGCTTCAAACAAACCCACCAGCCCAGCCCATGGATCAATGACTATGGCCAATTTGCCATCATGCCGGTTACCGGGAAACCCATGTTTGATGAAAATGAACGGGCCAGCTGGTTTTCACACAAGGCCGAAATCGTCAAGCCATATTATTACAGTGTATATCTGGCTGACCACGATGTAGTAACGGAGATTGCACCCACTGAAAGGGCCGCCCTGTTCCGGTTCACATTCCCCGAAAACGAACATTCATATGTCACTATCGATGCTTTTGATAAAGGATCATATGTCAAGATCATCCCTTCCGAAAACAAAATCATCGGATACACCACCAAGAACAGCGGCGGTGTACCTGAAAATTTCAAAAACTACTTTGTAGTGGTTTTCGACAAACCTTTTACCTACCGGTCTGTCTTCGGCAATAAAGAACTAAAGGACGGACAACTTGAAGAACAGGCCGACCACACAGGTGCCATTATTGGTTTTAGAACAAAAAAAGGGGAAAAAGTACATGCCCGCGTAGCATCATCGTTCATCAGCCATGAACAGGCCGAACTGAACCTGAAAGAGTTGGGGGCCGATTCGTTCGATCAGGTCAAGTCAAAAGCCAAGGCAGCCTGGAACAAAATACTGGGAAGTATTGTTGTCGAGGGAGGAACAGTCGACCAGACCCGCACCTTTTATTCCTGTTTCTATCGTTCGGTGCTGTTTCCCCGTATGCTGTATGAGATCGATGCACAGGGAAAAGTCATGCACTACAGTCCGTACAACGGAAAAGTACTTCCGGGATACATGTTTACCGATACCGGATTCTGGGATACCTTCCGTTGCTTATTTCCCTTCCTGAACCTGGTTTACCCTTCCATGAATACAAAGATGCAGGAAGGATTGCTGAATACATATCTGGAAAGCGGATTCCTCCCTGAATGGGCCAGTCCGGGACATCGGGGATGTATGGTCGGAAATAACTCCGCTTCGGTGGTAGCTGACGCCTACCTGAAAGGATTGCGTGGATATGACATCGAAAAGTTGTTCGAAGGATTAGTCCATGGCGCCAACAATGTACATCCCAAAGTATCTTCGACCGGCCGCCTGGGACATGAATATTATAACAGGCTGGGATATGTACCCTATAATGTAAAAATCAATGAGAGCGCAGCACGTACACTGGAATATGCCTATGATGACTGGTGTATTTATCAATTAGGTAAAAAACTGAACCGGCCTGCATCAGAAATCGAAGTATTTGCCCAACGCAGTCAAAACTACCGCAACCTGTTCGACAAAGAAACCAATTTAATGCGTGGAAAAAACGAAGACGGTACCTTCCAGTCACCGTTCAATCCGTTAAAATGGGGTGATGCCTTCACCGAAGGTAACAGCTGGCATTATACCTGGTCGGTTTTCCACGATGTACAGGGGTTAATCGACCTGATGGGCGGCCAACAAACCTTTAACCGGATGCTTGATTCGGTATTCAATGTACCGCCGTTGTTCGATGAAAGTTACTATGGTGCAGTAATTCACGAAATACGGGAAATGCAGATCATGAATATGGGAAACTATGCACATGGCAACCAGCCCATCCAGCACATGATTTACCTGTACAATTATTCGGGTGAACCATGGAAAGCCCAGTATTGGTTGCGTGAGGTGATGGACCGCTTGTACTGGCCAACCCCCGACGGATATTGCGGAGATGAGGATAACGGACAGACATCGGCCTGGTATGTTTTCTCAGCCCTCGGCTTTTACCCGGTATGTCCCGGAAGTGATGAATATGTGATGGGATCACCTTTATTCAAAAAAGCGACCATTAATCTGGAAAACGGAAAGAAAATCGTGATCGACGCACCTAAAAACAATGCTGAAACCCGCTATATAAAAGGCGTGAAGTACAACGGAAAAGCATATACCAAAAACTGGTTAAGTTATGAATCGTTGATAAAAGGTGCCGAAATCAATTTTGATATGTCTGTATCCCCTAATAAACAAAGGGGTATTAAAAAAGATGATTTTCCTTACTCTTTTTCGAATGAAAAGAAATAGTTTTTTCTTATCTTTGTAAAATCGACAAAGGGGTTGGAAAGGTGAGAAACCCACTGAAACCGTGCTTTTAAGTACATTCAGTGGGTTTTCCATATCTCCTGATCCCATAACCATGGCCCAAATATGAAACACACACGTCCTCTTATCCTGATCAGCAACGACGATGGCTATCGTGCCGGTGGATTAAAAGCACTGATTGAAGCTGCACGTCCTTACGGGGATTTGCTGGTGGTGGCACCGATGGAAGGACAATCTGGAATGTCACACGCCATTACGGTAAAAGTACCGATACGAATTGAGAAACAGACAGAAGAAAAGGGTTGTACCATATATTCCTGTAATGGAACACCTTCCGATTGTGTAAAAATAGCCCTTAACAAACTGATCGATCGTCATCCGGATATGTTACTTTCCGGAATCAATCATGGTTCTAATTCCTCTGCCAGTGTTCTTTATTCAGGAACTATGGCTGCCGCAATGGAGGGGTGCATGTATAATATTCCCGGTATCGGTTTTTCCCTGCTGGACCA
>JAISOY010000104.1 GCA_031275285.1 Bacteroidales bacterium
CAAATGCGTACTTTCAAGTTGTTGTCCTGATATCTTTCCAATTACATGAAGCTTATGTTCAGGAGAAGCTGTTCCGATACCAACATTCCCGTTAGTTTTGATTGTCATTGCATGTGTCCAGTATCCTACTACAAAACGTAAATCGTGGTTAGATTCGGTTCCAATTGAGCCAACACCTTCTGGGGTATGAGAAAATATACCAGTTTTGACATCATCTGTTCTGACTAAAAATTTTGCACTAGAGGAGCCGAAAAGATCTAATACCCTCCCCCAATTTTGCTCATTACTTATTTCCGTTGTACCTATTCCTACATTACCATTCGTTTTTATAGTCATAGCATATCGTGCATATCCGGCCATAAATCTTAAGTCGTGTTCGGATTCTGTTCCCATCAGACCAAACAGATCCCCTTCATGAGCATAAACTCCAGTTTTCACAGTATTACTTCTAATAAGTAATTTTGAATGATTCAGATTGAACACATCCAATACTTTTCCCCATCCTTGCTCATTACTTATATTACTGGTTCCTATCCCGATATTACCATTATTATAATAAATATTACTCCCACTCGTCTGCCATTGTCCAAAAACCGAAATCACCGAAATCACCAAAACCAATTGTACTAAAATTACTTTTCTCATGAGATTTAAATTAATGTTTGCTAAAAGAAACAAAAATATACTTTTATTTGAGTCAACAAAATTTTCCGGATTAATATGTAAAGAAGACTTTATCTTTATTGATATATCCGTAAGGTGTTTGTAACACAGTTGATGTCTTACTTTCCATCGGTTGATCCATTTCTGGAAAAAATTTATTCCCTGTTACCTATTAAAGTAAACAATTCATAATAAAATAGATAAAAACATACACGTATTACAGCATAGTGGATAAATATCCAGCATGTTTCTTTTTTCACCGGTCTTTTTTAATTTTACATTTTCTTGATTGCATAGTCATTTTTGGCATCATAAAATATCCTGAACAACAAAAACCGAAACCATTAATATTTGTATATGGAAAGAATATTTAAAACAATCAACTTGCTCATCATTCTCTTGTTTTTTTGCCATGCAGCTTCTGCTCAACAGGAAATATTCCTGTATGGGACAAAGGATACTTCCGGCCCGAGTATTACCGTCTGGCTTCCGGAAGGCACATCCGAAGTAAAGAAAGCGGTGATCGTCTGCCCGGGAGGAGGATACGGAACGCTGGTCATCGACCGGGAAGGCCATACCATTGCAAAGGAATTCAACAAGCTGGGAATAGCTGCTTTTGTGCTGAAATACCGGCTTCCCGACAGGACAAAAAATACGGACCAGTCGCTATACCCATTACAGGATGTCCAAACAGCCATAAAGATGGTAAGACAACGGGCAAAAGAATGGAAAATCGATCCGGGAAAGATCGGGATCATGGGATTTTCGGCAGGAGGACATCTCGCATCGACGGCGGGAACCCATTATCACGAACCGGCAATCGAAGCTGATGGCATCAGCCTGCGTCCCGATTTTATGATCCTTGTTTATCCGGTCATTAGCTTTATGGATGCTTTCGGGCATACCGGTTCCCGAAAAAACCTGATCGGGGAATCCGCTTCCCGGGAAAAAGTCCTGATGTTTTCCAACGATCTGCATGTGGACAACACCACGCCTCCCACTTTTCTGACACACGGCACCAACGACGCCGTGGTAAAAGTGGCCAATAGCCTGGCTTTTTACCAGGCATTGATCCAGAATAATGTCTCGGCGGAATTGCATATTTATGCCGACGGACATCATGGTTACCCGCAATCTCCCCCTTTTGAAGAATGGTTCGGACGCTGTACTTATTGGCTAAAGAAATTATAATCAAAGATTAAACCATTAAAATGAGAAAATCCTGTTTCACCCTTATTCTTCTGTTCCTGTCAATTTGTATATTTCAGGTATATGCCCAAATATCCCTGATCAACCCGGATCTTCTTTCCGGACGATGGCCGGCCTGGTGGATCTGCACATCCGGCGCTCCGGCCAATGAATATGGCGTATATCATTTCCGGAAAACCATCCACCTGGATACTCAGCCACAAAAATTCATCATTCATGTTTCTGCCGACAACCGTTATAAATTATATGTCAATGGAGAAATGGTCTCATTGGGCCCCGCCCGGAGCGATGTATACAACTGGGCCTTTGAAACGGTGGATATAGCGCCTCAACTTAAGACAGGTAAGAACATCATTGCCGCTGTGGTCTGGAATTTTTCAGGATACAGCCCGGTGGCCCAGATGAGTTTCAATAAAACAGGTTTTATTGTACAAGGTAACGGACCGAATGAGCAGGTCATCAACACTGATCCATCATGGAAAAGCATCCGCAACGAAAGTTACAGCCCTATCCTGACCGATCTGAAAAGTTATTTTGTAGTAGGTCCCGGAGACAAGGTACAGGCAGACCGGTATCCATGGGGATGGGAACAACCCGGATATGACGATGCTTCATGGAAACCTGCAGCCCGGATCATTACGGGAGGCGGAAAAGGATCACGGGACTATCCCGGGTGGCAACTGGTGCCACGTAGTATTCCCCAGATGGAATTGACTACCGAACGGATTCAAAGTTTACGTCGTACGGAAGGGATGGCCTCTCCATCAGGGTTTCCGCAACAAAGCGGCAATTATATGATCCCTGCCTCGTCTGAAGTATCGCTGTTACTGGATCAGTCCTACCTGACCACCGCTTATCTCCACCTGAAATTCAGCAAAGGAAAAGATGCGGACATCACCATCAAATATGCCGAATCATTATACGAACATCCTCCCCGGGACAAAGGCAACCGTAATGAGATCGAAGGCAAAACCTTTTTCGGGTATGATGACCGGATCATTGCGGATGGAGGTGAACAGCGGGAATTTATTTCGCTCTGGTGGCGCACGTACCGTTACATTCTGCTGGAAATAAAAACTGCCGGAGAACCGTTGGTGTTAAATGACATCTATGGTACCTATACCGGTTATCCGTTCGAACTGGCATCCAGATTTTCCGCCCCACAGATGCCGGAGCTGGACCGGATATTATCGGTCGGATGGCGTACGGCAAGGTTATGTGCCCATGAGACATATATGGATTGCCCTTATTATGAGCAACTTCAGTATTTCGGCGATACCCGTATCCAGGCTATGGTTACCCTGTACAATACCAGGGATGACCGGCTGGTCAGAAATGCCATCGATAACGGACGGCAGTCCATTGTGTCCGATGGTATCACCATGAGCCGTTATCCGACCAATCTTCACCAGTTCATCCCTTCATTTTCCATCTGGTGGATCGCTACCATCCATGATTACTGGATGCACCGGGGAAACAACCGGTATATAGCGGCACAGCTTCCTTATACACGTATGGTGCTGGATTATTATGAAAAACATCTCCGGGACGATGCTTCCCTCTCCTACATCCCCTACTGGTTTTTCACCGACTGGGCCTCAGGGTTCGACGGAGGCGTACCGCCACGTCTTCCTGACGGACAGTCTTCCGTTCAGGATCTGCATTTCCTGATAGGTCTCCAGCTGGCTGCAGATATGGAAAGGGAATTAGGGATGAAAGCATTTTCGGAACATTACGGACAACTTGCATCCAGGATAAAATCAGGATTCAGAACAAAATACTGGGATCCTTCCCGGAAACTGTTTGCCGATACTCCTAACAAGGACCGTTTTTCCCAACATGCCAATATACTGGCTATTCTATCCGGAATTGTAGAGGGGGAAGAAGCCGGGACGCTGATGACCCGTCTCCTTCAGGAAAAAGGATTGACACAGGCGTCTGTCTATTTTAAATATTACCTGAATATGGCATTGAACAAGGTGGGAATGGGCAACCAGTACCTGGATATGCTGGATATCTGGCATACACATCTGGCCAATGGATTGACTACCTGGGCCGAATCACCGGAACCTGCCCGGAGCGATTGTCATGCCTGGGGATCGAGCCCGAATATTGAATTTTTCCGCATTGTTTTAGGGATCAGCTCGGCAGCTCCCGGATTTGAAAAAGTACTGATCGCGCCACAACCGGGTAAACTACAGAGTGCTTCCGGATGTATCCCTCATCCGAAAGGAGATATTTGTGTGGATTACCAATTGGATAAAAAGGGAAATATAACCGCCGAGATCACATTGCCACAAAATGTTTCGGGAATATTTATATGGAAAGGGAAACAAACCCGATTACATGGCGGCAAGCAGACGATCAAATAACTTCCGGCACAAACATGATATTAATCAGTTGTCAGGGGCAAAAAAATATATTAATTTGCATGTGTCGGCAGTAGGTCCGGAGAGATAACTTTAAGGTATGTCTGCATTTTTTAACAAACATCACGTCTACCCCTTCATGACATGTCCATGCACGAAGGTGCACC
>JAISOY010000105.1 GCA_031275285.1 Bacteroidales bacterium
AATTCAGGGTGAATATGCATTATGCGACTCGCCGGACCGCCTATGCGGATGCTTTTCATGAAAAAATAATCTTCATCCAGGTCCCGCATCCCGTCTGTATAGGCTCGTATCACATAGTCCCCTTCAGGTAAGTCTTCAGGGATATGGAGATATCCGCTGTATAAATCGTTGGCGGGACCTGTTTTGATACGGCTGACTACCGAATCCCGCGCATCAAACAATTCTACAAACACGCTGCCTAATGAAAACGAAGGAACATGTGTGGCGGCATCCATAACGTGGGCGCGGAACCAGATACGTTCACCCGTAACATAATAAGGCTTGTCGGTTTGTAAATATATCTTTTCCTGGGGAAATAAAGATAATTGACGCTCGAATTGTTTGCCTACTTTCATAAGACACGTTGCAAGCGAATTTGTTTCCGGCGCTTCATCAGGTTGGTTTTCTGAAAAAACGTTCATCATTCCGGATTCGCCATCAGGATGATAATCCAAAGGCAACATCATATTAAGCCCCGTAACCGGATATGAGTTAAACTTGGGTGTAAAGCGTATTGGATTCCGGTAAGAACCGTCGGGATAAATGAACACCTGACGCTCAGGAGTAGAGATATTATTTCTGTATGAGCCAATCCGTTCCCATGGCACCTGGCTTTTCGCTTTTTCCAGATCCCGTTGAGTTACCGGCCTGCCAAAACTAACCATCATGACATTCTGATAAGGTAATATGTGAAATGACTTATTACCTGTAACAGAATCAGTCAAAATGAAGTAATCCGGATCTATCAAATCGTATTGATATGAGGCAGTGGGCTTATTAGTGTGAGTTTTGTATAATTTTCCATCGCTAAAAACCAATTTGTTTTCTACAGTTTTAGTTTCGACTGGTGTAGAATATTTCTGTATATTGACAAATAAAAAACCTTCCTCCAATGTATTGTCATGATACAATGCCTTAATAAAATTTCCAATAGTCGTTCTGTATATCTTTTTTCTGTTGATTTCCCATGTTTCCATTTGCTTATAATTATCCGGTTCAAGTTCGGTAAATAAGTATTCTCCTTCCCAGGAAATGTTATCGACATCATAGTCTATCATGAAACGCTTAAGTACAAATTGTATGTGATATCCCGTTTCATGATTGACAATTTGCAACGGAACGCGACACGTAACAGTAAATTTATTCGTTTCGGGATTATAGTAATAATAAACCGCATTGGGATTCATTGCCTGAATGTCTTTTTTGGATGGTTTCTTTCCCAGTATGGTCTTCCAGAAAAGGTCAATATCTTTGTTACGAACGTTGGATTTTGTTGTTATCATCACTTCTTCCATCTCGTGCGTATACATAGCAACATCAATCGTTATCTGTGTTTTTCCGGGGGTAATATCTTTGAAAACAGGCTGATATCCCACATGCGAAACTACCAGGCGGTAAGCTCCCTCTCCCGGAATTTTGAGCCGGTAATGACCTTCGGCGTCGGTAGTAGTTCCCACGGTTGTAGTGGAAAAAAAAATCGAAGCGCCGGGGATTGGACTGCCATTTTCGGAATCGGTAATGCGACCGCTGATGATGCGCTGCGCGGATAATGCGAGCGAAACAAACAATAACACAGTCATTAACAGCAGCCTACAGTATCGCATAATTTTTAATTCATAAAATAACTATAATGATTGGCATTAAGAGGGGGCAATCTCTTCATTTGCTTCTAATTGATATTATCTTCTAATTTAGTTTTCATCGTAGTTAAATACAACATTGTCATGGCAGGATTTTCTTTAATTGCGGTAAAAAAACTATGACAAGTCAAATCCGGTGTTATAATAAAAAAGAAAGGATTGAGAAACTTGTCTAATGAAATATCAATTTTATCAACATTATATGATTTAAAATCAACATCAAAAGTATTTTTAATAATTTTAATCTTCCTGACATTGGAATATGAACCCCATAAAATGATATTTTGAGGAATATTATGTTTTTCCGAACGGAATAGCTTAAACTGTTGTTCCACACAATCACTACATTGCGCTTCAGAGAAACGATATACTAAAATAGGAGCGTTTATCACATCTTTCAAGAAAACCTGTTGTCCTTCTTCTGTGATAATCGAGAAATCACCCGGTAATTGATATCCATTTGAGATTAATTCATGAGGTTGCGAATATGAAATATTTTCAATGATCTCTTTATAAAAGAAAACCTTGTCCGATTGTAATTGTCTTGTATATTGCCTGACAGTTACACTCATCACAAAAATTACTATCAAACAAAAAAAAAGAGCCGCATATAGGCTATATAGCAAGTATTTGGTTATCTTCATAACAGATTTTACTTTTAGGGATATAATTTATTTTTCATAATGGATAGATACTGGACAAACTTAGGCGAGGTTTCTTCTGTTATTGTAAAAAAACTATGGCCGGTCAAATCAGGACGAATGACAAATAAATAAGGATTATATTGCTGATCTATAGGAAGATTTGTAGTTGGCAATATATATAATTTGAATTTAAGATCGTGAACATTGTTTAGTATTTTCAAAACTCTCATTGTAGAAGGGGTACACAAAATAACAATATTTTCCGGCACATTTCTATTCTCTTTATATAGGAGCATAAAACGATTCTCAACACAACCTTTACAATTTGTATCTGTAAAACGATAGATAAGTGTAGGAACCTTAATAATATCTTTTAGAAAAACTTGTTGATCACCATCAGTGGTAATCTCAAGATCGGGTAATAACCGATAACCTTCCGATAACCATTCGTATGGTCGTATTTGTGATATTTCTTCAAGTCGTGTTTGATAGTAGGACACAGAGTTCGATTGCAACTGACGGACGCGTGTCTGGATCATATTGTTCATTGCGAAAATCAGCATCAAGCAAAAAACAAGAACTATAGATAACCCAAATATAAAAAAATTTGTTTTCATTTCAGATGGCTGATGATTAATACTGGATTATCTCCTTCTTTTAATTGTGAAGCGACCTTTCTTATCGCATTATTTACATTTTTATTTGGAAAATCGTGTGCTGACCAAATATGCTTATATATTTCCAAAAAGTTAAATGCATCATAACTAATGATGACCTTATCATCCATCATCCACGTAAAATAGGAAAATAAAAAACCCAAAGAATCATGAATCAGATGCCCCCCTTCAGTAAGCGTAGTTACTCCATTTTGTTTGTCATAAATACATAACAAATATACTCCATGTAATCTGGATAATTCTAAAAACAAATATCGATCAGTTTCAAAAATTTTTTCAATACCTATTATTTTTCCTTTTGGGTTTTCCTCCAATACTTTATTAACAATTTTTGACTTATACTTTACTCTTTCTCCCATCAAATCAACCGTGTATTTACGTCCGATACTACCATCTGGCTTCAATCCAAATATAGCGTCCACTCCTGAATATATTGCCGAAAAACCATCAGAATATATCGAATATCTCGGTCCCTTAATTCCTAAACTGATTGGTGCATTCTTAAAAGGCAGGTAGGTATCCATTTTATCCAAAGAAAGTGGTGTCGTAAATAATCTGTAACGTCCAGCTCGTACTATTCCCCAGTCATTCACATAATAAAGAAGGTCATTATAAAAAAATATATCCCAAGCCCATAGTTTGTTTAGTATCTTGTTGTCTTCTCTGATAAATTTCCCTGATAAACTGTATTCTAATAGCTTGCGTAATGAAATATCTAGAATGATGATTGTAGAATCGGTTACCGTTGCAGAGCTAATTGCATGATATTCTCCTGGACCTCTACCATAAGCATTTATTTTGTTGATAAATTTACCATCCATGGTAAAAATAAATATGGATTTAGACATATTATCAAAAATATAGATGCGATTAGCCTTTATTTCCAATTTATCCATCGCCCCAATCAAACAATCATCGTTAGTTTCTAATGGAATAATTGAAAATGAGGTATCAATAATATTGGTCATGTCATAACTTTCCACTACCTTATTCAAATCAATCTGTATAACCTGAACATCTCCTACGGAGTCTTCAACATGATGTGAACATCTTGTGAAAATCAGTAAAACCATTAAATAAAACAATAGTGCTAATATAGTTGTCGACTTCATGTATATTTTTTATTAAAACCCGTATAAATACAAAATTATGTAACGTTACAATCTCAACGGTTCATTAAATAAGGATAAATTCTTAAGCGACAACCGCCGTAAACTCAATAACTTTTTTTGATAAGCTTATAATTTATTTGATCTGATACTGGACATATGAATAAAACGATCAAACATGATGAGTTGTGCAACACAGCTTTAACAGATAATATAGAAACTTTTCTTTTGCTAATATCTTAACCTGATTCATGCCAATTAAGTGGAGTATGGTCAAATCCTATCTATTAAAGCTTTATCCCGGTTTTCTAAAGTAATGTTATTGGACGTTTATATAGCCCGAAAACTCAGACAATCCTTGTTGTCCACCTCTACTTGGCGATGAAACTCAAATCAATGGTTATGACTTCGCGATTCCCGATGAGTATCTTATTAGATAAACAGTTCATATTGTAACTAGAAAATCCCTAGATAATTACCTGAAAACGACCTTCGCATGATCAACCATAGCAGTCTAAAGCTGGCTATTTCCATTTTTGTAAGAATTGAATGACAAACTTTTCAATTACTCAATGCTTTTTTACTAATTTATTTTGTAAAAAAATGATTATTAATATACTATAGTTTAAATTGAAAGTATCCTTGAAGATTAAATATCAACAAGTTCCAATAAAAAAAATCACAAATGCCATGTTTATAATAAATATTTTGAAACTTTCAACTTATTAATCATTAATTTTTCAAATATCTAAAATTTAATCAATACAATCCCCCCTATTATGATTTTTTTTAACGAAATACTAAGTTTATAATATCATAATGAAAACTAGACGACTCCTTTCTATAAAACTTAAACTATCCTAATTAACAGTAACTTTCAAATTATTTTATATCACAGGGACAGACCTGTACGCTTGGATCCCAACAACAAACATTAGGCTGCGGCACACTACATATCTCGCCAACCCAAGAATGGACACTGGATAAGATATAGCCATAATCAGGAAAATATATAGGCTCACACGATTTGAACGATGAAGTATGTCTTGTATAGGTATATACAGTACAAGTATTCCACGCTATTCCCAAATGGTTAGGAGGAAATGAAAAACCAGGAAAATTACACATTCCGTTTTCCCCTGTAGCCCAAACTCCGTATGGAGTGCCTCCACCGGAACTAGTTCCGGTTCCCCCTCCGGTTCCGGTTTGTTGTGCCAATATTTGGCTGTGAAGGCTAATATCCAGAATTCCATAATCTGAATATGCATACTGCAGGTTAACCGCCATCACACATAGCATGGTCAAAATACCTGCCCCTACTAATAATTTTTGTTTACTCATTTTGTTAATATTTTAAATTCATAATATCGCAAATGTAATTTATTTTTTCAATTATGCAATTTTTTCAGAAAAATAATTTTAATTTTCAACCACTATTTGATCTCTTTTATACACAGTTTTCCCGTCTTCAGTCATCCCCTCGATCACAACCGTATAAGTCGAAGGCGTATCTGCCGTATAAAAACTAAAACCTGCCTTGCCATATTCATCGGTGGTGATATTGGGTTGCCAGTGAATGGTCGTGCGTGAGTCAGGTCGGGTATTTTGTGCGGGTGTATCGTACTTAGGTGCATAAAATTCGACAGGTCTTTGAAAACCCAACGGAATGACCGGTTTGATATAAGGTGTTTCTTTAACTCTGGATGTACCCCGCTTAGTAGTGATAGATATTACATGGGAGGGTGATGGTTGTCCTAAATCACCATACCCACTATCATACCTTTTAGGGTGAGACACAACAAATAAGGCTGCGGCAGAACCGGATAATAAATCGACCTGGGCAATGTCGGCCGGAGACAGATCAAATACATCATCAACTAAACGGTCATCAACAATAAAATATACAGGACGATGCCCATAGGTCACACTCCTTGAGTTTACATCGGCAAAAATTCCCGGAATCCGGTTCAGCAGGGAATTGATACTCACCGGAGGGTTTCTTTTTAAATCATCCTCGCTAATCACAAATTGAGTATCTCTTGCTTTATAAAAAAAGGAATAATCTTTGCCTTTTATTTTTGGCGCAGTAATGGTAACTTCCGGTATGTGGCTGATACGGATTCCATGTTCTTCCATATATTGCTGTTCTGCCTTATCGACATACTTATCAAGAACTTCGCGATCAGGTATACCAGAGGCAACAACAGGAATTTTCCGCTCAGGGTACGAGACTCCGTCGAGTATCAATTCTAGATTTTGATTTCTTTCCTGCGACATAGCCTGAACAATAAACGCGGTACTGTCGGGCAGATCACCATTGGACAGATAGAACCGTCCATTATGGTCCGTATAAGCCGTTCCGGTATAATTCCCCTGTATGGACAAAATGCTCACAAGAACGCCCTCTACGGGACGATTCCTATTTCGTACTGTTCCGGATACCGCATATCCCATTTGTAACAATGTGTCCGGATACATCAGATCATTTCTTATGATCCGCTCCGTATCATACCGGCGCCATCCCTGTGTCTGCATCAGCAGATCAAGTGAATAGACCGACAACTGTCCTTTTTTCCGGAAATAATACCCCGGATCAGGTATGTTTCCGCGCAAATCGGAAGTCAACAGCAGAGAGGTCAATATGTTCATCGTCGTATCGACCGCTACTTCATGATCGTCGGTGACCGAAACGGAAATGTTCCCTATCAAAGGCTCACCCGCTTCATCCGTAATACGAACCGTATACTCCACTGGAGTCCGAACGGGATAGCTATCCCTGCCGGTTTTACCTTCCACTTTTGCCTGATCATCATTATGGACAAACACCAACCGCTCGCTTACCGGAATCATGTCTTTGGTCAGAAGAAGCAGATGGCTTACTCCGGATGGGAAGAAATCCTTCGGGAAAACAAGCGGTTCGCTAGTATTTTCCCAAATACGGGTATCATGCACGATTCCACGTGTGTGAATAATCATACATAATGTATCATTAGTTTTTTGAGACCCCGGCTGAAGCACGTTCACCATCAGATGATCTTTACCCCATGTAGCCGACAGTGCATAACCTTCATTCTGGGCGGCAGGCAGCTTAAAGCGTCTGGTTTTCCCCTTACTGTTGGTGCAAACGGCATCATACGTTTCGCCCGGTTCCTGCTTCATCATGAACTGACCCATACCACGGACGTCGGACCTGAATCGGGTGATTTCATTTCCCCGGCTGTCATAAACTACTCCGTTCACGTCCATTTCCGTTCCGTCGCGCTGCATCGCCTTGAACGCAATTCGCCCTGTAGTGCCGTACAGGAGGGAACCGCCTTCGGGATAGAACGATACGTCGAAATCATCATCAGGGAAAGGTATCCTGATGTATTGACGGAAAGGGTTATTTTCATACGTGGCATCCAACAGCATTACACGCTGTTTTTGGTCGTGCGGAAATTCAAAACTAAAGTTTGAAAGTCCCTCATCGCATTTTAC
>JAISOY010000106.1 GCA_031275285.1 Bacteroidales bacterium
AAAAAAAGCACAGAAGAAGTCAAGTCCGTTCAGATGACAGGTTACAGTAGAATGCTTCATACATTGGTCAGGCGCCGTTGGCTGGTGATCGGTATTGCTGTATTATTGCTTGTAGTCACAGTGTTACTTCTGCCTTTTATCGGGACAGAATTTATGCCCCGACAGGAAAGTAAAGCTTTCACTATAATGGTGAAAATGCCTGAAGGGACCCAGTTGGAACGAACATCTTCGGCTGTAGCCAACCTGGAGGAGCTGATCTTTATGATTACGGATGATCCGGCAACCACAGTATACAGTCATGTCGGCGAGGGGAGCGTTTCTGAAAATGCCATTTTTGAAGGAGAAAATACAGCAATGATGAAGGTGATCCTTTCTCCGGATGCTGCTTTTTCTCCGGAAACCGTCATTGCCCGGTTTTTACAGATGGCTGAGAATCCGGATGGACTGGAGTTGACGATTAAACAGGAAGAGAATACATTAAGTTCTTTACTGGGTAGTGAAGGAGCGCCGATTGTTGTAGAAGTCAAAGGAGAAGACCTTGATGAAATTGCCGGGATTACGGGAGAAGTGAAAGAAAAGATGTTAGGAGTCAATGGATTGTATAATATAATGTCTTCTATTGAAGACGGAGCACCTGAGATCACTATTTCCATAGACCGTACAGTAGCAGGGATCAATAACCTGAGTGTAGGTACCGTTATAGAGCAGCTAAAGCAGCAATTGAGCGGACAGGAAGCCGGAAAAATGGAATACCGCGGCGAAATGCGGGATATCATTATCAAGGTACCTGATATTACACTCAGTTCATTGGGTGCATTGGTGATCAAAAGCGGGAGCCAGGAATTCCGGTTGCAGGAAATTGCCTCTATCACGGAATCGCAGGCGCCTAAGGAAATATTCAGGAGAAACCAGAACAGGATCAGTAGAGTGATGGCCAATATGGATGCGGATCGGTCGCTGGATAAAATGGCACAGGAAGTAAGAGGAGTGCTCAAAGATATTGAATTGCCTAATAATTATCTGATCACAGTCACAGGAGAGGAAGAAAAACGACAAGAGTCAATGGGTAGTTTGATGTTCGCCTTGGTTCTCTCCATTGTATTGGTATATATGGTTTTGGCCTCCCAGTTCGAATCATTGTTACATCCTTTCACCATTTTATTAACCATCCCGTTGGCTGTAGTTGGGGCCATCCTGTTGTTCTTTTTTACTGGAACGACTATCAATATGATGGGGGTGATCGGTATTGTAATGTTGGTAGGTATAGCGGTGAACAACTCGATCATTCTGGTGACCCGTATCAATCAGCTGAAATTGTCCATGTCGCTTACCGATGCGATTGTACAGGCCGGGCAACAGCGTATCAGGCCTATTATCATGACCAGCCTGACTACCATTCTGGCTTTGTTACCCATGACTTTCAGTTTCGGGGAGGGAGCTTCTTTACGTTCACCCATGGCCATTGCTGTGGTTGGTGGACTGGTCACTTCCACCATCATGAGCCTGATGGTCATTCCATGTGTATATTATGTACTGGAACAAGCTAAAAGACGCTTATTAAAAAGAACGGAAGAATGAATTTCCTGTTGAATAGAAGAATAACGATCAGCATGTTGTTTATTGCACTTACCCTGTTGGGGTATGTGTCCTATAAACAGCTTCCAGTTGAATTGCTGCCTAATGCAGAGCTTCCGGTATTGTTCGTACAGGTTTCCTATCAACAGGATATGGATCCGACTTATGTGGAATCTGAGGTCATTATTCCGTTGGAAGGCGGTATCACATCCATGGGAGGGGTCGAGAACATCCAGTCTACAGTAGGGAGCCGTCAATCGTACATTCAGGTCAATTTCAAGAAGAATATCAATTTTAAGATTACCTCCCTGAAACTTCAGGAAAAGGTAAATGAACTGGCTTCCGGTTTCCCTGAAGGTTTTTATGTACAGGTGCAGAAAGTGGATGTATCCCAGATGAACAATAACTTCATGGCACTGCAGGTACGCGGGTCCGGAGGTACGGACAGGGTCCGGAATATTGTGGAAAAGGAGATCCGTCCCGACCTGGAAAATATTGATGGGGTCGCTGCCGTGAATATATACGGGGGAAGGGAAAGAGCCATTGAGGTGCAATTGGATCCTGATGCATGTAAGGCATTGAACCTGACACCATCCGGAATCAGCAACCTACTCTCCCAGAATACACAGGAAAAGACTTTTGTCGGGTTCGCAGTTGAACCGGACAATAAATATTTTATCCATGTAAATTCTATTTATACCAAGGTTTCCGACCTGGAAAATATTGTCGTGGCGCCGGGTCCTGTATTGTTAAAGGATGTCGCCACCGTCTTTTTTGATCTTAAAGAAGAAACCAGTTACAGCCGTGTTAACGGAAAAGATGCTATTTCGGTGACTCTGGTCAACGATGCGCAATCCAACCTGATTGAATTATCTCACAGGACATTAGAATCGATCGACAGGTTGAATGAGGAACTGGTTGCATTTGATGTGGAAATTGTTGTCCAGGAGAATAATGCGGAAACCATGGAAAACAATATCAACCAAATCATTAACCTGGCATTGGTGGGTGGTTTGCTGGCCGTATTGATTCTTTGGTTCTTCCTGAAAAATGTCCGGCTGGTGTTTTTCATCGCCTTGTCTATTCCTATTTCCGTTTATACGGCATTCAATTTCTTTTATGCATTCGGTATTACCATCAACAGCCTCACTTTGGTAGGAATGGCTCTGGCTGTGGGGATGCTGTTGGATAACAGTGTGGTAGTGCTGGAAAATATTTATCGTTTGTCCGGGTCCGGTCATACGCCGGAACAATCCGTTACCCAGGGAACCAAAGAGGTCTGGCGTTCGATACTCGCTGCGACACTTACTACGATTACCGTATTCCTGCCCTTCGTATTTTCGGATAATTTTATGATCAAACTGATGGGACACCATATCGGTGTATCGATCATATCCACGTTATCCATTTCCCTGTTTGTTGCCCTGCTGTTTATTCCGATGGCTACATACTCTATCCTCCGGAAAAAGAACAGTAAGAGTGTATTCTATGAAAAAGTATCCATCACACAACGTCCGGTCCAGATCTATCTCGTATTCCTGAAAACCTGTATGCGTAATCCGGGGGTAACTGTTTTGGGCGCCATTGTGATCCTTTTCTTCACATTGATCCTTTCATTGAGTTTAAATGTGCAGCAAATGAAGGATGTGGATTCGGACCGCTTCAATGTTTATGTGAGAATGGAGACCGGTAGCACCCTTGATAATACCGATAAAGCCGTTAAGGTGATGGAAGACCGCCTGAGTGATTTTCCTGAAATGAAGGAGCTGGTTTGCCGTATCCAGGAGACAGAGGCGGTACTGACATTGATCATGAAAGAAGATTTCCGGAAGATCAATAAAAGGGAAATATCCGATATCAAATCGGATGTGCAGAGGCGGTTGTCAGAGATCAATGGTGCCGAAATTTCTATTTCGGAGGCCATGAGCGGCGGTGGCGGTGGCTCTGCCATGAGCGGGATGGGTAATTTTATGCGTTTGCTGGGTATCGGAGATAACCGTGAACGGATCGTGATCAAGGGATCCGATATCGACCTCATGCAAATGGTTGCTGAGGATATCCGTTATTACATGGAAGAGCAGGAATTTATCCGGGGATCCTGGGTATCATATACCCGCCGGCAACCTGAATTATTGCTGGACTTTGACCAGGTATTGCTGACTTCATATGACATTACAAGAGCCAATATTTCTTCCGGCCTTACCGCATTGAATCCCAGTTTTTCATCAGGAACCACCTTTAAGGTAGGTGAAGATACTTATGATATCATTATCCGGAACAATATCCCTGAAGAAGAGGAGGAAGAGGAAAAAAAGAAAAGGGAAAAAACGGTGGATGACCTGCGTGCTATACAAATACAGAATGCCAATGGGGGATTACACGACCTGAACGACATTGCGTCTATTAATTATGGACGCGGCAGGGCACAGATCATCCGTGTTAACCAGGACAAGCAGATAGAGGTGTACTATAACTTTGCCAGGAATGTTGAGCAATCCAAATCTTTACTGGAAGGATACCGTTCGGATATAGACCAGTTGATTGCAGGGTATAATCTTCCTTCCGGTGTAGCGGTACAGGTATTCCATGAAGAGGATATACTGGCCGATTTTAAATTCCTCATTCTGGCAGCTTTTCTTTTGATATTCATGATTCTAGCTTCGGTGTTTGAGTCTATTGTTACGCCATTTATCCTGTTGCTTTCCATTCCCCTGGCGGCCATAGGGTCGCTGGCTGCATTGCTGATTACGGGAAACAGCCTGTTGAATGCCAATACTCTGACGGGATTTATCATTTTATTGGGAGTGGTGGTCAACAACAGTATTATCCTGATCGATTACTCAAATATACTGCGTAAGCAGGGCTACCGCCGCAACCGGTCATTGATGATGGCAGGGTTGTCCCGTATCCGTCCGATCCTGATCACCTCCATTACCACCATTGTGGCTATGTTCCCGATGGCTATGGGGAATACGGAATATGCCGGCGCTATCGGCGCTCCATTTGCGATTACCGTGATCGGAGGACTTTCGTTTTCTGCTTTACTGACATTGATACTGGTTCCGACCGCCTGTATGGGATTGGAAAACACCCTTCAATGGTACCGGTCTTTACCGCGGAAAACATGGATCATTCATCTGGTGATATTCCTGGTCGGTGTTTTCTGCATCTATCAATATGCAGAAGGTTTGTTGTGGCAGATCATTTATCTGGTAGGTATGATCATCCTGATTCCGGGAATGACTTATTTTGGACAGACCAGCCTCAGAAGAGCCAAAACCAAATTAATCCGTCCTGATGACGAGATACATATATCCGTACGTAACCTGGTCAAGATCTATGACTGGCCGGGACGTATACGCCGCCAGTGGAACAGTGGCCTGAAAATAAGGAAACGGCTGGGATTAAGTAATGAATACCAATCGTTGAAGGACTTTGTCAATATATCCTGGCAATTCGGACTATTGGCGTTTGGGATCTATTTTACCTATTTCTTTATCGGGAAAAAATTCTGGATATTCATCCTGTCTTTTGTCATTTATGCTGCGGCACTCAGTTTATGGGGAAAAGTACGTAGATACCTGAATTATAAATTTGAAGGGAACAAAATTGTCAGATTCTTCAATCGTTTGATATTCTGGCTCATTCCATTGCTGGTGCTGACCGGTATGTACCGGAAAATGGATAATCCCAACCTGATCATTACCATAGGGATCATCTGGGTTCTATGTTTGTTCATATATAAAACTTCCCAGTATATATACGATAAGGAGATCAATGTGGAACGGGTAAAGGGACGCCTCAGGCGTATTTGGTTCCGGTTGGTGAAGAGCATTCCGCTGATCGGGAAGCAGCGAAAGCCGTTCAAAGCTTTACGCGGCGTTTCTTTCGAGATCCGTAACGGCATGTTCGGTTTATTGGGTCCTAACGGGGCGGGGAAATCAACGTTGATGCGTATTGTCTGCGGTATCTTTGAGCAGAGTTACGGCAGTATCTGGATCAACGGGCTGGATACCCGAGTATACAGGGAAGAACTGCAGAGCCTGATCGGCTTCCTTCCACAGGAATTCGGCACCTATGAAAATATGTCTTCGTGGGAATTTTTGGATTACCAGGCTATCTTAAAAGGTATCGCGGATAATGACCTCAGAAAGGAAAGGATCGAATATGTACTCAAAGCCGTCCATATGTATGAAAGGAAAGACGATAAGATCGGGTCTTTCTCGGGAGGGATGAAACAACGGATCGGGATCGCCCTGATCTTATTGCACCTACCACGTATCCTGATCGTGGATGAACCGACGGCCGGACTGGATCCACGGGAAAGGATCCGTTTCCGTAATCTGCTGGTGGAATTAAGTAAGGACCGGATCGTGATCTTTTCGACGCATATCATAGAAGATATTTCCAGTTCATGTAGCCAGGTGGTGGTCATCAATAAGGGCGACCTGAAATATTTCGGCGATCCTTCCGATATGGTGGAGATGGCTACCGGAAAGATATGGAATTTCTACATCGATAAGGATGATTTCGATACGACACTGGATAAGTCCATGGTAGTGCACCATATCCAGGACGGAGATACCATACATGTCCGTTACCTGGCCAAAGAACAGCCATTTGAAAATGCCGTTCCCGCCGAACCGAACCTGGAAGATGCTTATCTCTGCCTTCTGAAAAATATGCATCAATGAAGCGGATAGTTGAATATAATCGTAAAGACGTACATCATGACCTTTAAACAATTCATCATCCTGTTACCCAAGATCGTGAAATACAATCTGAAGGTGATTTTTGCCGGAAAATTCATCTGGTTCCTGTTGGCCGCATTCGGATTTTTTGCCTATTTTATGTTCCAGAGCGCCTGGAACAGGAATGAGATCAACGAACGGCTGATCTATGACCTGTTGATCTTTCCCTGTGTATTGCTGATCTTCTATCCGGCTGTATTCGGTATCCAGAATGATGAGGATAACCGGATGCTGGAAATACTTTTCGGCATTCCCGACTATAGGTACAAAGTCTGGGGGGTACGCCTGGTGATGATCTATGTCGCCATTTATTTTATACTGGTATTGTTTTCGCTGGTGGCCTCTGTGCTGATGTATCCTGTGAACCCCTTCGAAATGTCGGGCCAGCTGATGTTCCCCTTGCTTTTTTACGGAAACCTGGCCTTTATGTTCTCCACCATCACAAGGAGCGGGAACGGAACCGCCGTGATCATGATCATCGTTAGTATCCTTCTGATCTTTCTGGTCCAGACTGATCTTATCCGGAATACTTTCTGGAATATTTTACTGAATCCTTTTCAGGTACCCCGTAATTTCCTTCCTGTCATCTGGGAAAGCATTGTCATTAAAAACCGTATATTCTTACTGGTAGGTAGTATTATCTGGATGATGATCGGGTTACTGAATCTGCAGAAAAGGGAGAAATTCGTATAAGATCTTTCATACAATACCCGTAAAATGTTTATATTTTTACGAGTAAATTGTATGGGAATTTGTGAGGTTATGAGAATTATTGTAAAATGATTCATGAGGCTGGAAAATAAACTTATTTTAGGAATTCATGGTTCTTTAGAGTTTGTTTATAATTCCCGGATTTTATTCCATAAATTATAATGATTGAATACTTGTGCTATCTGTTTATCATTACCTTTTTGATGTATATTGATGAAATATAAAGATAGGTCTTGTGATCTTCGTATGATGGTACAGTATTCTTCAAATTTTACGGGAATGTGAATCTTTTTAGCAGGTGTACCGCACAATAAAGCCATCGCCTTAGTCCAAATATCATCTGCTGAAGGAGCCAATCTCATGAACAGTTGCTCATTAGTTACCTCTGCATTTAAAGATTGGGGAGGATAAAGTATTCCGCCAATACCTGTGGGAAAATTTAAATGGGAAATATCTTCTTCGCTGATATCCGGTTTCCATTCATCATAAGGTTTTAATACCCCTTCTTCTGTAAAAGATATCCTATGGCCTCTCCCAAATAAGATTACATCAGGGGTGGCAAGGTAGGCATGGACAAACCGTTCGATAAAGTCCCTTGCATAGATCACATCATCATCTACCGTAATGATTGAGGCGGAAGGATAAGCAATAAGAGCTGGGATTAACTTTTTGTAGGATTTCAGGTCTTTACAAAACTCAATGATTAAGCCACGATTTCGCATCTTTTTCAGACTGACAGGGAGATTATTTTCACAAAACTCATCTTTTGCTAGCCATAAAATGATTTTATTCGCTTTGATGGTCTGGCTGAATAAACTTTCAATAACGACTGGCACATCATATATTCTTTTTCCGTAAGTGGTTAATGAGACAATGATTTCATTTTTCCCATAAAGCCGGTCTGAAATTCCCATCTCGCAGGAAGTATAGGCCATTTTTTCATAATCAAACAGTTTGGTTTGGTATTCTACCTCTTTACTAATGATGTAATTCATGTATTTTAACCATTCGTTTTGCATGTTCTGTTTTTTAATACCTATTAAAACTATTAATATTTATCCGTACAAACATATACACTCTTGCAAAGAGTCTTGTTTTTTAATAATTGTTTTTAATCTACTTGGTAAAATAAATAAATTATTTAGTATTATCTTGGCAACGTAAATAGAAATTAATTTTTCTCAATATTTTTTGTTCTGTATTTATATTTTATATTAAAAAAATAATATTTTTGTGGAACATATTTTTCTATTAGCTTATTAAATAAATAATGAATATCTTGTCTGATCTTATCTCTGTTGTCATACCAGTTTATAACAGATCTGAAGCATTAAAAGCAACATTAAGAAGCATCATTAATCAGACTTATAAAAATATTGAAATCATTGTTGTTGATGATGGTTCAGAAGAAGATATTCAAACATTAATAAAAGCCATTAATGACAGCCGATTAGTTTATTATAGATTGGAACATACCAATGCCAACATAGCAAGAAATTACGGTATTCTAAAAAGTAGAGGAAAATACATTGCTATGATTGATTCCGATGATATTTGGCATTCAGATCATTTAGAAGATAGCATTAGATTTATAACAAATAATAAAGTAGAAGGGATTTATGGCGGACTGTATCTAAAGAATAGAAATTCAAATAATATAATTAAGGTTATAAAAGTTCGGCTTCCTTATTCTACTGAATCTATGATTGACTATTTACTTAAAACTGTTTATGGAGCACAAACTTCAACTCTTTTTATGACTAGTGAAAGTGTAAGAAAAATAATGTGGGACCCGAATTTAAACAGGCATCAGGATTATGATTTTGTGATAAGATATTCAAAAGTTTTTAAATTTTTACCTAAAGATGGAATAACTGTTGATTATGTTTTTTCTCCCAAAAAAAATATTGATTTCAAATCCTGTATCAATATGATTTCTGCCAATAAAAAAGATATAGACCCGCAACTGTATAATAGTTATCATCTATCAATGCTTAAATCTGCAATTCAACAACAAGCAGATAAAAAAATAATAAATCATTATAAAAAACATGCAGTAAAGTATAAAGAATATATCACATTTCAGTTTTATGCATCTTTAAAAGATCCTAGGAATGTATTCCAACGAATCTATACAAGGATTTCCTTTGTATGGAGGGTGTTAACTATAGATATGTGAAAAATCTTTTATACGATTGATTTTGAAATTTACGAAGATGAAATATAATTTAAAAGATACTACATTCCTTATAATAACTAGGCTTGATACTATTGAGAGACTGGAAAATATTTTAGCCGTCACTTCTTTTATTCTCAAAAACTTTGAAACAAATATACATTTGTGGGAAAGCTCAGGTTATTGTAATGGGTTTTTAAGAGTACTATTAGATTCACACATCCAATATAGTTTCATCCAGGATGACGATCCGATCTTCCACAGAACCAAATATATAAATAGGATGATGGAAGAGGTTGCGACCTCCTATGTTTCGGTTTGGGATACGGATGTTATTGCTCCACCTCAACAAATTATAGATACAGTTAATCTCCTAAGAAATGGTAAAGCTGATTTTGTCTATCCATATGAAAAGTTATTTCTTGAAACTTCGTTAATTTTGAGAAAAATTTTCTTAACCAACGGTTGTGATTTACAGGTATTGATTAGAAATAAGAAACGGATGAATCTATTATATATGCCAATCCCAGTGGGAGGGGCATTTTTTTGTAATGTCGATTCATATCAGAGGTCTGGATTGGAAAATGAAAATTTTTACGGATGGGGGATTGAAGATGGCGAAAGATATACGAGATGGATCAAAAAAGGCTTTCTGGTTAAAAGAATTTCAGGACCTTTATTTCATTTAACCCACCCGAGAGGAATCAATAGTACAATGCATCACAAAGATCAACATATTATTAAAAGAAAAATCCTTAATCTTGCAGCCAATGCTCAAATGACACATTTATAGATGCCTTATCCATTTTGAAAATACCTATATAATAATTAAACATTTAATAATAATCTAAAAATTAAATCTATGAAAAAATTAAAGAAACTTAATTTGGATTTTCTTGCAGAAGAAGCTACTGCTTTAACGGAAAATCAGGAAAATATGATTGTTGGAGGAGGAAGCGGTATCTCTCCTTTTGATACACTTTGGCATTATATGACGGGGTCTGGATCAACATATACTCTTACCGGTTCACAATTTTCCAGATTGTCGGAAACAATCGGCTCGATAGGAAATAATAATGTCACATGGGTTGAAATAAATGGGACTATGTATGCAAAATGTAATATGAGTCTTTATGGTACAGACTACGAAAATTCATTAGGTACATGTAGTGTATATTTCGATCAATGTGGTAATATGGTTGGGATGAAAGATTTTTATGATTTTAATACATCTGATATTAATAGAGAATGGTGGGATCAAATGAAAACAAAGATTGGTTCTCATATACCTGGATCAGAGTATCACATAGGGTATGGAATACATGACTAGATTCTTGTTTTTAACAATATTCCTGTTTTCTTTTTATGCTTGTGATAGAACGAGAACAGGAATTATTGAAAGAGATCATTCCATAACATCCGATCCGTTTACAACTTTTATGCCTGACATTTATACTTCAATAGAAGAAAATGATACATATGTTGAATGGCGCTTTGGGGGATTTTTAGGGAATCTTCAGATAGAGAAAAGATATTATACCGGCATAAAAGACTCCTTGATTTTTATAAATTCCGGTCTCGATGGATTCAATTTTTTATATTCTTCCAAGAGGAGAATCATTCTTCCGAATAGTGGAAATAAGTTAAAAATAAAGTTTATATACGAATATCAGCCTGATCCAGGCAGTGACGCTGAAATGAATTTTAGACTGATTTTTTTTACCAATAATATCGTACTTAAGGAGTTTATTGGAAAAGTTCGACCAACGATAGAGGCAGGTAGTAATGTCAAAGCAGAGAAAAATAATATTTCTACAGAGACCTACACATATAAAATTCCCCCGGGAGCGAATAATATAGAAGTATCATTTTACTCATATGATCAGGAAGAAATCAAAGATTTAAATTACTCTTTCAACCGAAATTCCGACCTGGTAGGAGCAGCTTATTTTGCTTTAAACAGATTTGACGTAAGTATTGACAAAAAACCTCTTGAGAAATATATTTATAATCATGAAATACCTTATTCGAAGGCGCAAATTTTTGAGATATCAAAAGAAAATAGCGATAGTTTGATAATTGATAATGATGTAAGGATCCTCGGCATAGGAGAAAGTGTACATGGAAGCGGTACATTTCTCGTACAGAGTTCATCAATCATTAAAAAACTGATCACAGATGGGTACGATATTGTGGGTTTTGAAGCGTCTATAACAGATGGAATAAAGCTAAACGATTATATAAAAGGAAGGAGAAATGATATAAAAGATATTTTAGGTAATGGGGTATTTAACTTTTATAATGATTCTGTTATGATAGAGCTGTTTAATGAATTAAAAGCATATAACAGAATGAACAATAATAAAATTTCGGTTTTTGGATTTGATATTCCCTGGATGGATGAAACAAGCAACTTAACACATGCAGCAGAAAATAATTTTAAGGTTTGTGAAGAAGAATACTTTAATGCTTACTTGAAAAATTTCTACCATAAGTATTATTCTTATTATGTCAGGGATAAACTAGCTTTTCATGTATTAATGCGCCATCTAAGAGATCAAGTAATGAGTGAGAATATATTTTATTTAGATAGTCTTCTTAAGAAAGAAAAGAAAATGATTCTTATGGCACATCTGGGACATCTGAGTAAGAAAAGGTCAACTGAGCCTTCTGTAGGTTATAACCTTTCTGAAAGGTATGGAAATCAATATGCGGTAATTGGGATGTTTACAAAAGAAGGGACTTTTTTTTCCAATCATTTTGCTGGTTTTAGTACAAACAGAATTACAAAAGCTTTTCCACTTTCCCATCCTATAGGGAAAAGTATCGAACAACTTTGCTCCGAATTAGGGAAAAACACTTTTTATATGAATCATATCAAAGATATGGAACTATTAGACAGAATTTTGTATTCACGTTATATAGGTGCAGGTTACTCTGTTATGCAATTTGCTCCAATAAATATGCGCAAGGAGTTGGATATGGTATGGTTTACAAGAACTAGTGAAGCAAGCCGGATACTGACAAAAAAACCTGATTAAATATAAAATTTTATGGATATTGTAAAATCATTAGCTAATTATATCATTGACAATAAAAACAGGTTTGATTACGGATTTGCTAATGGACTTGCGGGTAATTGTTTATTTCTATATGAATCATCAAAATCGTTAGGAATAGATATTTATGGAAAGAATGCGGATAATTTATTAGATGGACTTTTTGATTCAAAACTTATAAAAAGATTGAAGCCTGATTTTATAGACGGGTTGTCGGGCATAGGATGGTGTCTTGAGTATTTTTTGAAGCAGGGGTTTTGTACTGGAGATCGTAACGAAATTCTTGAAGATATTGATATTGCTGTTTTTAAAGTAATTTCAGAAAATAGAAAAATACCTTTAGGACTTTGGGATGGATTAATCGGATATCTTTTTTATGTTATTAGTAGGTTGGAAAATAATATTGAATGTGAAGGTTATTTTATTAATATTGAGTTGTTTAAGGAGTTGATTAATCGAATTGATGAAATTGCCCCAGACCATTTTCCATTTATGGTAAAAGATGCTAGGTTTGAATTATTCTGGACATATTCAATGTTATTTTATGTTATTACAAAGTCCTTAAAATTAAATATTTATAATGAAAAAATAGTTAATGTGCTAAAACAATGGATATTGTATATTGAGACTTTATTGCCAAGCCTACATTCTCACAGGCTTTCTTTAGCAATATCACTTCTGGAATTAAATAAGATAATCAATTTGCCAGAAATAGAAAAACAGATAAATATATTGCTATTTTCTATTGACTATAACAAGTTCACACAAGAATGCGATATTGATTCTTTTAGCTTTAATCTTAATTGGATTGGTCAGGTGTTTATTTTAAAAAAGGCAACTATATTATTTGATTCAAAATATTCAAATTATAATAAATTAGAAATATTACGAATAAATATGATAAGAACTTTTAAGAAAAAGTTTGAAGAACGAATTGCTGAAACTTTAAAAGAAACTAATGCAGAAAATAAACCAAATAGTACGTTGTTATCTGGATTATCTGGAATAGGGTTGATGTATTCGGTTTATCCAGAATGCATTGAGTGTTAAAGTGATGTTTAAAAAATCGAAAACTTATTTTTAAATAAATAGCATATGAGAAATAGATTGCTCTTATTTATGCGTTTGTTCTCTAGTTTTTATCATTTGAGATAATCTATCTTGATAGTTAAAGAATATGAAAAATTTGAAGAAATTTCCTCATGAGTACCAGATGGATGCCAAGGATTGCGGTCCGGCATGCCTGAAAATCATCGCCAAGCATTATGGGAAATATTATTCGTTACAATATTTAAGAGACTTATGTGGAATCACTCGGGAAGGTGTATCTTTTTTAGATATCAGCTATGCTGCTGAAAAAATTGGTTTAAGAACTGTTTCAGTAAGAATAAATTTAGATGCTCTAATTGATAAGGTTTTATTGCCATGCATCATTCATTGGGATAATAATCATTTCATTGTTGTTTACAGAGTAACAAATAATAAAATATATGTTTCCGATCCTGCTAAAGGATTGTTATCATATAATCATGAAGATTTTTGTAGAAAATGGTATAAGAAAGAAGAAAATGAAGGTGTATTGCTGGCTTTGGAACCGATGGCCAATTTTAAACAGATAGAGGCCCATGAAAAAATAGAACGGTGGAAAAATTTCGAGAACCTGCTGGGGTACTTTACCCCTTACAAAGGAGCTTTTAAAACACTGTTTTTTATCATGCTTATTGCAACGGGCTTACAGGCTATGCTGCCGTTCATCTCCAAAGCAGTCATCGATATCGGGATCCATACGAGGGACATTAATTTTATAGAACTGGTACTTGCCGGCAATATTGTTATCCTCTTGAGTATTACCCTTTCCAATGTCTTGCGCGACTGGGTGCTTCTCCATGTGTCCACACGTGTGAATGTATCCCTTATCTCAGACTATCTGGTCAAGCTGATGAAGCTGCCGGTCACGTTTTTTGAGAACAAGCTGGTAGGGGATATCCTGCAGCGGGCCAACGACCATGAACGGATCCGCAGTTTTGTCATGAACAATTCCCTGGGGATGCTGTTTTCCGGAATTACCTTTCTGGTTTTCACAATCATCCTGCTTATATACAACATCAATATCTTCTTTATCTTTCTTGCCGGAAGTATACTGTATGTGGCATGGGTGCTTACTTTTCTGCGGGTAAGGAAAAAACTGGACTGGGAATATTTTGAACTGTTGTCGAAAGACAGGAGTTACTGGGTAGAAACCATTGAGAACATACAGGAAATAAAGATCAATAATTATGAAGACATCAAAAGGTGGAAATGGGAAGCCATACAGGCCCGGTTATACCGGTTGAATATAAAGGTGTTGAAGATAAATAACGCACAGATGCTGGGATCACAGTTCATCAGCAGTATGCAGAATATGGCGGTGACATTTTTCTGTGCCATTGCCGTCATTAACGGCGAGATCACTTTCGGGGTCATGATTTCCACCCAGTTCATTATCGGGATGTTGAACGGACCGGTGGCGCAATTCGTTCATTTTATCCAATCGGGACAATATGCGAAGATCAGTTTTATGCGGATCAATGAGATCCAGCAGTTGAAAGACGAAGAAGAAACGATCCTTCCCAATGATATAGAACTTCCCCAAAACAAAAATATTGAAGTCAGGAACTTATCATTCCAGTATTCCCCCCATGCTCCCATGGTCTTAAAGAATGTGTACCTGCTGATTCCGGAAGGAAAAGTTACGGCCATCGTAGGAGACAGCGGATGCGGAAAGTCAACTTTGCTGAAGTTGCTGTTGCGGCTTTACCATCCATCCTACGGGGAAATCTGTATCGGCAATATGAATATCAACAGCATCACGCTCCGGCAATGGAGGAGTAAATGCGGCTGTGTGATGCAGGATGGAAAGGTATTCAGTGACACCATCCAAAACAACATCGTATTGGGAGACGAGGATCCGGATTATGAAAAAATCAAACGAGCTACCGAAACAGCCAATATTTCTTCTGAGATAGAAGCCATGCCCCAGGGCTATCAGACCATGATCGGAGAAACCGGAAGGGGATTGAGCGGGGGACAGAAGCAAAGGTTGCTGATCGCAAGGGCTTTATATAAGGATCCTGATTATCTGTTTCTGGATGAAGCGACCAATGCGTTGGATACCATCAATGAACAAAAAATCATCAAAGCGTTGAATAATGTATTCAAAAACAGGACGGTCATCATTGTGGCCCACCGGTTGAGCACCATCAAGAAAGCAGACCAGATCGTGGTGATGAAAAACGGTATGGTCGTAGAGATCGGGAACCACAACAGCCTGATGGGGCAAAAAAAACATTATTATCAATTAATACAGAGCCAATATGATCTGGAATCGGAAGAAACCGAAAAGAAGTGAGGAGATACAGGATATCATTGACCGGATGCCCACTGCTTTTGGGCGCGGTGTGGCTGTTGCCGTTTGTATCTTTGTTTTTCTCCTTTTATTGTTCGGCTGGATCATCAAATATCCGGACAGTGTCAGCGGACAGATAAAGATCAATTCATATAATGCTCCTGTAAAACTGGTATCCGGCAGTCTGGGGAAAATCACCATTCTGGGTATTTCTCCCAGGGATAACGTACGGGAAAACGATTATATCGCCGTTATTCAAAACACAGCCGATGTGGAAGACATGAAACGTGTTGCAGGGCTTCTGGATCGTTTTGACCCCATGATAGCTTTTGTGGCTCCTGTAAAAGGCATATTCCCGGATAAAGTTTCCCTGGGGGAACTGAATCTGAAGTATTATACCTTCTTAAGCGCATTCAGGAACTTATCCGAATATGAAACAGAAAATATATATGAAAAACAAAAGGAAGGTATTAGGGAAGGGCTTTTGTGGAAAGAAGAGATCCTGGGAAAAAACCGGACCATGAAAACAACCGTGGAGGAAAAGAAGGAAATAGCCATGAAATGGTATGATAAGTATACTACTTTATATGACCGGTTTGATAGTCTGGGCGTTGCCACCATCAATGAATATGAAACGGACATGAATAAAGACAATTATCTGTCGGCATTGCAGAATGAACAAAATCTGGAAAAGGAACTGCTTTCGCTTCAGATGCAGATCACCAGCGACAGGAATACCCTGGACAGGTTGAATGTGGAACAGAAGGAGCGGGAAACGCAGATGCGGATGGACCTGTTGTCTTCCTACTACGATTTGAAAGACAATATCAAAATGTGGGAACAAAGGTATGTTTTCAAAGCGCCGTTTGACGGACAGGTTGAATTCCTGAAATTTCTTTCGGACAATCAATATATTCAACAGGGGGAGGAGATTTTCGGGATTGTTCCCAAAGAAACCACCATCATAGGACAGATGTATCTTCCGGCGGGAGGTGCCGGTAAGGTAGAAGTAGGAAACAGGGTGACCGTACAACTGGAAAATTACCCTTATCTGGAATACGGGTCGGTGGAAGGGGCGGTTGCTTCCATTTCATTGATCACCAATCAACAACAGGCCCAGCAGAATGTGATCAATACCTACCTGATCAATGTGGAATTACCCGACGGATTGAAAACGAATTATGGGGAACAACTGGATTTCAAATATGAGATCGAGGGAATTGCCCATATCATCGTTAAAGAACGCAGGCTTATCGAACGGTTATTTGATAACCTGAGGCATCGGACGAAATAAAAACAAATTCATAAAACCGGAAAAAGAAAGTTCCATTATGGAAATTTAAATGATTTGACTAATTATTAATAGAATATGGAAAAACTTCCTTTGATCAGTGTCATTATGACGGTTTCGATTCTTCCGATCTTTCAAAAAATGCTGTAAAAAGTGTGCTGGATCAAACTTATCGGAATTTACTGTTTGAAAATATATATTTCATGAAGTATTTTTTTTGTTGTTTACTGTTGTTGTTTTACCTGTCGGCAAATTCACAGGAACTGACCGAAAGGTTCAGCGATATTGAAAACTGGGATTTCTTTACTAATGGAATCAGTTTGGGCGACAATATGCAGAACATAAAAATCAAAAGGAATTTGAGAAGTGCAGGCGACCGCGGTCCTGCTTTTATAGCTGGCACCATTAACCGGGACACTTTACGGTTCGGGCTTCAATACACTGTTCCCTTGCCCCGGGATAGTATTTTCTTATCTTTTGATTTCAAAAGCTGTAAATTAGAAACACTGTCACTCAAATTGTATTTTTACGATAAGAAGGAACAGTTTATTGATTCCC